>CAMKYP010000068.1 GCA_946477505.1 uncultured Dechloromonas sp.
TCAGCCAGCGCCCAATGATATTTGTAGCCCAGCTTGTCCTTGATCAATTGCGCAACGACTTGCCCGACGCCCCCCAGTTGCGAGTGCCCGAAGGCGTCCTTGGTGCCGGACTCGGCGATCAACTTGCCATCGGAATCGGACAGGCCTTCAGAAACGGCAACCGTGCAGTATCCGTATTGTTTGACACATTCGTCGACGCGCGCCAGGAAGCGTTCCGGATCGAACGGCACTTCCGGAAACAGCAGAATGTGCGGCGGCTCGCCGGCGTTGCCGGAAGCCAGGCCGCAGGCGGCAGTGATCCAGCCGGCGTGGCGGCCCATCACTTCCAGCACGAAAATCTTGGTCGAGGTACGCGCCATTGAGGCGACGTCATAGCCAGCCTCACGAATCGAGGTCGCGACATATTTGGCAACCGAACCGAAACCGGGACAGCAGTCGGTATGTGGCAGATCGTTGTCGACCGTCTTGGGAACACCAACGCAAACTACCGGATAACCCATCTTCTCGGCAATTTGCGACACCTTCCAGGCGGTATCCATGGAATCGTTGCCGCCGTTGTAAAAGAAATAGCCGATGTCGTGCGCCTTGAACACCTCGATCAGGCGCTCGTACTGGGCCCTGTGTTGTTCCAGGCTCTTCAGCTTGTAACGGCAGGAACCGAAGGCACCGCCCGGCGTATGGCGCAGGCGGGCAATATCCTCGTCGGTTTCGAGGCTGGTGTCGATCAAATCCTCGGTCAGGGCGCCGATGATGCCATCACGCCCGGCATAAACCTTCCCGATCTTGTCGGGATGACGACGCGCTTCCTGGATCAGGCCGCACGCCGTCGAGTTGATCACGGCGGTAACGCCCCCTGACTGTGCGTAGAAGGCATTCTTCACCGCCATGCTCTACTCCTTATTTCAGCGCGTCGAAAACGCTCTTGGTAATCGCATCGACGCTGCCGACACCGGCAACCTTGCGTACTTTCGGCGCCTTGGCATCGCCTTCGGCAGCCCACTTGCTGTAGAAGTCGACCAGCGGCTTGGTTTGCGAGTGGTAGATTTCCAGGCGCTTCTTGACGGTTTCTTCCTTGTCGTCGTCGCGTTGGACGAGCGGCTCGCCGGTCACGTCATCCTTGCCTTCGACCTTCGGCGGGTTGAACACGACGTGGTAGGTGCGGCCGGAAGCCAGGTGGGCACGGCGACCGGCCATGCGGGTGATGATGTCGCTATCGGGAACGTCGATTTCGAGCACGTACTCGATCGGCACGCCGGCATCCTTCATGGCCTGGGCCTGCGGAATGGTGCGCGGGAAACCGTCGAACAGGTAGCCGTTCTTGCAATCGTCCTGGGTCAGGCGATCCTTGACCATGCCGATGATCACTGCATCCGGAACCAGGCCGCCGGCGTCCATGTGCTTCTTGGCTTCGAGGCCGAGCGGGGTGCCGGCCTTGACTTGGGCACGCAGCATGTCGCCGGTCGAGATTTGCGGAATACCGAACTCTTTGCAGATGAAAGTAGCTTGCGTTCCCTTACCGGCGCCCGGAGCGCCCAACAAAATCAACTTCATGAATAGTCCTCTGGTTTTTGACTCGGAATTCTTGTTTTCGGCCGTCGTAGCGGCCGTTCGATGAAATTTGGAAATTACTCGCTATTTCCGGCACGGTCAAACAGTTTGCGCATCCGTTCGGCATCCTCCGGCGTGTCGACGCCAGGCGCCGGCGCGGCGTCGATCAACGTGACGCTGATACGGTAGCCATGCCACAGCGCACGCAATTGTTCGAGCGATTCGAACTGCTCAGTCGGCGCCACGGACAGACCGGCATAAGCCTTGAGAAAACTGGCCCGGTAAGCATAAAGACCGACATGACGATAGGCCGGAAAACCAGCCGGCAAGGATTCACCCCCGCCCTCGCGGGCGAAGTGGTCACGCGCATAGGGAATCGGCGCCCGGGAGAAATAGGCCGCATCACCATCGGCCCGGCAAACCACCTTGACCACATTCGGGTTGAAGAAGTCAGCCGCCTCGGTGATCGGGTGCGCCACCGTCGCGATGTCGGCACCGCTGGCCGCCAGTTGGCGCGCCGTCTGCAGGATGACGTCCGGCTCGATCAGCGGCTCGTCGCCCTGCACATTGACGATGATGGTGTCGCTACCCCAGCCGCGTTGCTCGACCACCTCGGCCAGACGGTCGGTGCCCGTCGCATGATCGCTGCGCGTCATCAGTGCGGCCACCTCATGCGCCTCGGCTGCGGCACGGACATCAAGGTGATCAGTTGCCACCCAGATTTCCTCTGCCCCCGAGAGGCGAGCCCGCTCGGCCACCCGGACCACCATCGGCTTGCCGCCGAGATCGAGCAGCGGCTTGGCTGGCAGGCGCGTCGAGGCGTAGCGTGCCGGAATGACGACCTTGAAGGCCAGGCCTGACATTACTGCGCGTCCGCCGGCAGTTGCCGGGCCTCGTCCTCGAGCATGATGGGAATGTCGTCGCGGATCGGAAAAGCCAGCTTGCACGGCTTGCAGACCAGCTCCTTCTCGCTCTTGCGGTGTTCGAGATTGCCCTTGCAAATGGGGCAGACGAGAATATCAAGCAACCTGGCGTCCACGGAGTTTCTCCACAATGTAATCAATAAGGGCCGGCGACAATTCGGCCTCGACGGGCAGGACCCATGCATCGCCCATCGGCAGATTGGTGCATTTTACTGCATCCTTCTCGGTCATCAGCAGGATGCCGCCGTCGGCGAAAGCCAGGTCCGCCGCCGTATAGCGGTGATGATCCGGAAACGGATGCGTTTCGCAATCCAGGCCCAAGGCCTTCAAGGTCGCGAAAAATCGCTGCGGGTTGCCGATGCCGGCCAGCGCATGCAGCTTGCCGCGCGTCCGCAGGGCGTCTGGGCCGCAAGTTTGAGCCGGGTCGTCCAGGCGGTAGAAGTTGCCGGGCCGCAGACTCATATCGAATCGCGGCACGGGCGACGACAAGGCGCCCGCCGGCAAGCCATTGGCCACCACCGCATCGACCGAGTCCAGGCGCGACAGCGGCTCGCGGAGCGGGCCGACCGGCAGGCGCCAGCCGTTGCCGATACCGCGCGCATCGAAGACGGCCAGTTCGACGTCGCGGGCCAGCGCATGGTGCTGCAAGCCATCGTCGCAGAGCACGACATCGACTTCCGGATGCACCTGGAGCAAGGCTTCGCCGGCCGCCGCCCGGCTGCGCCCGACCCACACCGGGATGCCGCTGCGCCGGGCGATCAGCAGCGGCTCGTCGCCCACCTCGTCCGGCGTGGAATCGGCCAGCACCGGACGCACCGCATCACCGGAACGCCCATAACCGCGACTGACGACGCCGGGATGCCAGCCACGCCGCCGCAACTGCTCAGCCAACCACAGGGTCAAGGGGGTTTTCCCGGCCCCGCCGACGGTGATATTCCCGACCACCACGACCGGCACCGGTAGACGCCTGGGTTTTGCCAACAGGCGATTCAAGCCGCTCAAGCCGGCATAGATGGCAGACAGGGGAGCAAAAAGCCACAACGCCGGCGTCAGCCGGCGTTGTTCAAACCATTGCCGCTGCAACCAGCGCGCAAACATCAGCGATTCTGCGTCGCGAACGAGATATGGGGATACCCCGCCGTTTGCGCCGCCTGCATGACATCGACGACGCTCTGGTGCGTCGCCTTGGCATCGGCATTGATCACGATCAGCGGATCATCCCGGCCGCCCGCGGCGCGACGCAAGCCATCGGCGATACTCTTGACGTCGGAAGCCGCCAGCGGGGACTTGTTGATCAGCACCTGGCCGTTGGCCGTCACGGCCACGCTGACTTCGTTCGGCTGTTCGGCCTGCTTGCTGGCATCGGCCGTCGGCAGATTGATTTCCAGCCCCGAGAATTTGGCGTAGGTGGTGGTCAGCATCAGGAAAATGATGATCACCAACAATACGTCGATCAGGGGGATCAGGTTGATTTCCGGCTCTTCCCGGCCACGACCGCGCTGAAAATTCATCGCTCAGGTCCGGTCGCCGTGCATGTACTCGACGAGACGGACAGCCTGCTGCTCCATCTCGACCACGAAACCCTCGACCAGGGCACGGAAATGACGCCAGAAAATCAGGCTCGGAATGGCGATGACCAGGCCAAAACCGGTGTTGTACAGGGCGATCGAGATACCGTGCGCCAACTGCTGTGGATTGGTTCCCGTCGGCGACTGCGAACCGAAGATTTCGATCATGCCGACGACGGTACCGAACAGCCCCATCAGCGGACTGATCGAGGCGATGGTGCCGAGCGTCGTCAGGTAGCGATTGAGGTCGTGCGCCACGGCATTGCCGGATTCCTCGATCGACTCCTTCATGATTTCGCGGGATGCATTGACATTACGCAGGCCGGCCGACAGGACGCGCCCGAGCGGCGAATGACGTTCCAACTCTTCCAGCAGCTTGTCGTTATTGGCGCCACGCTTGAATTCGCCCACGGCACGCTGCAGCAAACCGGCAGGCACCACCTTGACGCGGCGCAACGCAACCAGGCGCTCGATGATCAGGGCCACGGAGATCACGGATGCCAGCAACAAGGGCCAGATGGGCCAGCCGGCCGCCTTTACGATTTCAATCACTTGTGCCAATCCTCGATGGAAGTTTAGCCTGCAATTCTGCCCTGCCCTCCGGCATCAGGGCAAGCGGCGAGCGATCAGGGTTCCGTGGTTTATCCCCAAAACCTGTGGATAAGTCTGTGAATCTCTTGTCATCAAGCGCGCTAACTCCCCTGCAGCAAAGGACTTTGCCTGCTCTGCCAAAAAACGAGGCACACCGTTTGTCACGCAGAAAAATCAATTACTTAGATGTTTCTCTTCTATCAAGCCTAAACGCATGCAGCAAGCCAAGCGCTACAATGGCGCAATGTCGATCCCCCCCCCGCCAGCCGGCAGTTCCGTACTCAGCGTTTCCAGCCTCAACCGCCAGGTCCGCGACTGCCTTGAAACCGCCTTTCCGCTTACCTGGGTCGGCGGCGAAATATCCAACCTGACGTATGCGGCATCCGGCCATGTTTATTTCTCCCTGAAGGACGCTTCCGCCCAGGTGCGTTGCGTCATGTGGCGTAACCGTGCGCAGTTGCTCGGCTGGCGACTGGAAAATGGCCAGAAGATCGAAGCCCGGGCGCTGGTTTCCTTTTACGAGCCACGCGGCGAGTTCCAGCTCAATATCGAAGCCGTCCGGCGCGCCGGCCAGGGCGATCTGTTCGAGCGTTTTCTCCGGCTCAAGGCCCAACTCGAGGCCGAGGGCCTGTTCGCCGCCGAAGCCAAACGCCCGCTCCCCGCGTTTCCCCGCCGTGTCGCCATTGTCAGCAGCCCACAGGCCGCCGCCCTGCGCGACGTGCTGACCACCTTGCACCGTCGGGCGCCGCATCTGCGCATCACCCTCTTTCCCACGCCGGTACAGGGCGAAGGCGCGGCGTCCCGGATCGCCGAGGCGCTCGCTCAAGCCAGCGCCAGCGATTGCGATGCCACGATCCTGTGTCGCGGCGGCGGCAGCATCGAAGACCTGTGGTCGTTCAACGAGGAATGCGTCGCTCGTGCCATACGCGCCTCCGCGATCCCGGTCGTCTCCGGTGTCGGCCACGAAACCGACTTCACCATCGCCGATTTCGCGGCCGATCTGCGCGCCCCGACCCCCACTGCCGCGGCCGAGTTGGTCAGCCCCGACCGCGACAGCCTGCTCGCCGATCTGGAACGACTCGAAAACCGCTTGCAACGACAGACCGAGCGATCCCTGGCCGACCTTCACCAGCAACTGGACTGGCTGGGTTCCCGCTTGACCCATCCCGCCGACCGGCTGCGGCAGCGCCAGCAGGAAATCAGCGCGCTCGGCACGCAACTAGGCCGTGCCTGGCGCGGCAAAATGGACCGCCTCCACTTGCTGACAGACACATTGCAGCAACGCCAGTTAGGTGCGCGTCCCCGCCTGGATCGCCTGGACAAGCAGCTGGAACATGCCCGCTACCGACTCGGCAAACAGATGGCCTGGCGAATTTCCGATTGCTCAGGGAAACTTAATTCGCTCTCCAGCGGTCTCAGACAGCTGGACCCGCATGCCGTACTGCAACGCGGCTATGCGCTGGCCATCGGCCCGGACGGTCGCGCAGTCCGAAACGCCATCGATTTGACTCCCGGCGACACCCTTCGCTTGAGTTTTGCCCGTGGCGCCGCCACGGCAAAGGTCGATCAGGTTGTCGCGACACCGGAAGCTGACTAGAATTTTCGTTTCACCCCTCAAATACAACGGAGAATACCCATGGAACACCAACTGCCCCAGCTGCCGTACGCCAAGGACGCCCTGGCTCCGCACATGTCGGCCGAAACCTTCGACTACCACTACAGCAAGCACCACAACGCCTACGTCGTTAACCTGAACAACCTGATCAAGGGCACCGAGTACGAAAACCTCGACCTCGAAGCCATCGTCAAGAAGGCGCCGGCCGGCGGCATCTACAACAACGCTGCCCAGGTCTGGAACCACACCTTCTTCTGGAACTGCATGAAGCCGAACGGCGGCGGCGCCCCGACTGGCGCCCTGGCCGCTGCCATCGACGCCAAGTGGGGCTCGCTGGATGCCTTCAAGGCCGCTTTCCAGGCTTCCGCCGTCGGCAACTTCGGTTCCGGCTGGACCTGGCTGGTCAAGAAGGCCGACGGTTCTGTCGACATCGTCAACATGGGCGCCGCTGGCACCCCGCTGACCACCGGCGACAAGGCCCTGCTCTGCGTCGACGTCTGGGAACACGCCTACTACATCGACTACCGCAACCTGCGTCCGAAGTTCGTCGAGACCTTCCTGAACAACCTGGTCAACTGGTCGTTCGCCGAAGCCAATTTCGCCTGATACACTGCGTAAAACGCTTTGAATCGAATTGGGGGAGCCGCGTGCTCCCCCAATTTTTTGCCACCCGAAGGCTGTCGGGCCCTTCATGAATCCTGAAACCGGAACCGCCGCGCAGCGTGTCGTCAAAATCCGCCGCGACTACAACACCTGGGTCGCCAACGAAACGCTGGAAGACTACGCCCTGCGCTTCACGCCGCGCAGTTTCCGCAAGTGGTCGGAAATGCGGGTGGCGAATACCGCCTTCGGCGCCGCCTCGTTTCTCGTGCTGGAAGCGGTCGGGGCGACCATGCTCGTCCAGTCCGGTTTCCTCAATGCCTTTTGGGCGATCATCGCGACCGGCCTGATCATCTTCCTGCTCGGCCTGCCGATCAGCATCATGGCCGCCCGCCACGGTCTCGACATGGACCTCCTGACGCGCGGCGCCAGCTTCGGCTACATCGGATCGACCATCACCTCGCTGATCTACGCCAGCTTCACCTTCATCTTCTTTGCGCTCGAAGCGGCGATCATGGCCTACGCACTGGAACTCGCCTTCAGGATACCGCCCGCCTGGGGCTATCTGATCTGCGCACTGGTGGTCATTCCGCTGGTCACCCACGGTGTCACGGCAATCAGCAAATTGCAGGCGTGGACACAGCCTTTATGGATTTTCCTGCTCATCCTGCCCTATGCCTTCCTGTTCATCGAGGAGCCGCAGGCGCTGAACGGATTGTGGCAATACGGCGGCACTCAGGGTGGCAGCGGCGACTTCAACCCGCACCTCTTCGGCGCGGCGCTGACGGTGGGCATCGCGCTGGTCACGCAGATGGCCGAGCAAGTCGACTACCTGCGCTTCATGCCGGAAAAGACGCCGGCCAACGCCCGGCGCTGGTGGCTGGGGGTGATTGTCGGCGGTCCCGGCTGGATCGTACCGGGCATCCTGAAGATGCTCGGCGGCGCGCTGCTCGCCTGGCTCGTCCTGCGCAACGGCATTCCGGCCGACAAGGCCGTCGACCCGAACCAGATGTATCTGATCGCGTTTTCCCATGTCTTCGACAACACGACGCTGGCCATTGCCGCAACGGCGCTCTTCGTCATCGTTTCCCAGCTCAAGATCAACGTCACCAACGCCTACGCCGGCTCGCTGGCCTGGTCCAATTTTTTCGCCCGGCTGACGCACAGTCACCCCGGACGGGTCGTCTGGGTGGTATTCAACACCTCGATCGCGCTGCTGCTGATGGAACTCGACGTCTTCCAGGCGCTCGGCCAGGTGCTCGGCCTCTATTCCAACATCGCCATTTCATGGATGGCGGCGGTGGTTGCCGACCTCGTCATCAACAAGCCGCTCGGCCTCTCCCCCAAGGGCCTGGAATTCAAGCGCAGCCACTTGTACGACATCAATCCGGTCGGCGTCGGCGCCATGGGCATCGCCTCGCTGCTGTCGATCGGTTGCTTTATCGGGCTGTTCGGACCCGTGCTGCAGCCCTATGCCTCCTTCGTCGCCCTCGGCGCCGCCTTCGTCGTCTCCCCCCTGATCGCGAAACTCACCCGCGGACGCTATTACCTCGCCCGCCCGACCGATCCGGCGGACAGCGGGAGGAAAACACAAAAATGCACGATCTGCGCCCGCGACTACGAAGGCGAAGACATGGCCCTATGCCCCGCCTACGAGGCGCCGATCTGCTCATTGTGCTGCTCGCTCGACGCGCGCTGCCACGACCTGTGCAAGCCGCAGGCACACCTGACCGCGCAATGGAACGCCTTGCTGCGCCGCCTGCTCCCCAAGGCCGCTCAACCCTACATCGACACCGGCCTGGGCCACTACTTGTTGCTGATGACAGGCATCGTGCCTGTCCTCGCGCTGATTCTCGGCGTGCTCTATACCCACGAACTGCTGGCGCTGGGCAGCGCCGAAGCGGTGGCCGTCGAACGTCTGCAAGACAGTTTCATCAAGACCTTTGCGGCGCTGTTGATGCTGACCGGCGTCATCGCCTGGTGGATGGTACTGACGCAGGAGAGCCGGCGCGTCGCGCAGGAGGAGTCCAACCGGCAAACCCAGCTGTTGATGCAGGAAATCGAATCCCACCAGCGTACCGATGCGGCTTTGCAACAGGCCAAGGCGGTCGCGGAACAGGCCAACCAGGCGAAAAGCCGCTATATCACGGCGATCAGCCATGAGTTGCGGACACCGCTCAACAGCATCCTCGGCTATGCCCAGATTCTGGCGGCGGACGAAGAGGTGCCGCCCAATCGCCGACAGGCGGTCAGCGTCATTCGCAAATCGGGCGATCATCTGCTGTCGGTCATCGAAGGCACGCTCGATATCGCGCGGATCGAGAGCGGCAAGCTGACACTCGATGTGAAAGCCATGGATTTTCCCGAGCTGATGCAGCAGATCGTCGGGATGTTCGAGCTGCAGGCCCGCAACAAGGGGCTTTCGTTCGACTACCGGCCGCTCGGGGAACTGCCGTCCGTCGTCCGTGCCGATGAAAAGCGCTTGCGCCAGATCCTGATCAACGTGATCGGAAATGCCGTCAAATTCACGGTGCGCGGCGGCGTTACCTTCACCGTCGAATGCCGCCGCGACATGGCGACCTTCGAAATTCGCGACAGCGGACCGGGCATACCGCCCGAAGACATGCAGCGCATTTTCGAGCCCTTTGGCCGGGGAAACAGCGTTCAGGCCGGGGGAAGCGGCGTTGGCCTGACCATCGCCCGCATGCTGACCGACCTGATGGGGGGTGAAATGCAGGTGTCGAGCACGCCGGGAGAAGGGAGCCTGTTCCGCATCCGCCTGTTTTTGCCGCAGGTTCATTCCGCGCTGGCGGCCAGGGAGCTGCCGAAACTCAATCGCATTGGCTATGTCGGGCCGCGGCAGCGCATCCTGGTCGTCGATAACGAAAAAGTCGACCGCGACCTGCTGCAAAACGTGCTCGAACCCCTCGGTTTCATCGTCGAGCAAGCAGCGAGCGGCTTCGAATGCCTGGCCGCCGTGCCGCGCTTCCTGCCGCACCTCGTTTTCATGGACCTCGGCATGCCCGGCATCGACGGTTGGGAAACGATCCGCAGGCTGCGCCAGCAGGGCGTGGTCTCGCCCCGGATCGCAATCCTGTCGGCAAATGCCTTCGACAGGAACCTGGAGAACGATGTCGGTATCACGCCGGATGAATTCATCGTAAAGCCCTTCAAGCTCAACGAACTGCTCGATTGGCTGGGCAAGGCGCTTGAACTGGAATGGATTACCGCCGACAAGCCGGCCGTGCCCGATATTGCAGCGCCTGTCGAAGCGCCGCCGCTGGTCGCGCCGGGTGCCGACGAACTGGCCGCGCTGGACGAGCTGATCAATCTTGGTTACTTGCGCGGCATTCTCAATAAACTGGCCGAGATCGAGCGGCAAGATGCCGTGCATGGCGAATTTGTCCGCGTCTTGCGCGATTTGGCCCGACAATTCCAGTTCGATGCGATGAAGGAAATCATCAGAAAGACCCGTGATGCAGCCTGTTGACCGAACCATCTCCGACATCGTCCTGATCGTGGACGATGTCCCTGAAAACCTGGCCCTGCTACACGACGCGCTCGATGAAGCGGGCCACACGGTGCTCGTCGCCACGCATGGCGAAGCAGCGCTGCAGCGCGCCCGGCAGAGCCTGCCCGACGTAATCCTGCTCGACGCACTGATGCCCGGCATGGATGGCTTCGAGGTGGCGCGCCGCCTGAAGGCCGATTTCTCGACCCAGCACATTCCCATCGTTTTCATGACCGGACTGACCGAGACGGAGCATGTCGTCGCGGCGTTCGCCGCCGGCGGCGCCGACTACGTGACCAAGCCGATCCGGCCGGCCGAAGTGCTGGCCCGCATCGCCGCCCACGTCACCAACGCCCGTCAGATGCGCCAGGCGCGCACGGCGCTGGACGCCTTCGGGCAGGCCACCATTGCCGTGCGCGCGGCCGACAGCCGTATCGTCTGGCAGACGCCGCTCGCCCGCAACCTGCTCAACGCCTATTTCGCCAATCCCGAAACAGTGGCCCCGGAAGAGCTGCTCGCCTGGATCGCCGCGGCCCATCATGCCCGCGCTGCAGGGCGTGAGCCGGGACAATTGCTGTTCGCGGCAGGCAACAAGCGCCTGCTCGCGTCGTTTCACGACCAAACCGGCGACGACGAATGGCTGGTCGTGCTGCGCGAGGAAAACGACGCCTCCGCCGTCGAATCCCTGATCGCCGCCTTCCGCCTCACGCAGCGGGAAGCCGAGGTGCTCTACTGGGTGGTCCAGGGCAAGACGAGCAAGGACATCGGCGACATCCTCGGCAGCAGCCCGCGCACCGTCAACAAACACCTGGAGCACGTGTTCGAGAAGCTGGGCGTGGAAACCCGCACGGCTGCGGCCAATCTGGCGCTATCGAAGATGCGGGGCGGGTAATCGGGAAGGGATGGTGGCTGCCGCTCCCACTGCCCCAATCCCCTTTCTCCACCCCTACGCAATTCAACGTATTTCTCCTCGACAACCCCGGTCGTAATCTGACGTTGCACTGCAGCAAAACGCTGCGCCGACAGGATTACCCAACGTCTGAGGAGCTTCCATGAGCAATCGCCGCAATTTCATCAAGGCCACCGTCCTGGCCGCCGCGTTGTCCACCATCGGCATGAGCGCCCATGCCGCCGACACCATCAAGGTCGGCATCCTGCACTCGCTGTCCGGCACCATGGCGATTTCCGAAACCGCGCTCAAGGAAACGGCGCTGATGGCCATCGAGGAAATCAACAAGGCCGGCGGCGTGATGGGCAAGAAGCTCGAGCCTGTGGTCGTCGACCCCGCCTCCAACTGGCCGCTGTTCGCCGAAAAGGCTCGCCAGCTGCTGACCAAGGACAAGGTGGCCGTCACCTTCGGCTGCTGGACCTCGGTTTCCCGCAAGTCCGTCCTGCCGGTTTACAAGGAACTGAACGGCCTGCTCTTCTACCCGGTCCAGTACGAGGGTGAAGAACTCGAGAAGAACGTCTTCTACACCGGCGCCGCCCCCAACCAGCAAGCCATCCCGGCCGTCGAATACCTGATGTCCAAGGACGGCGGCGAAGCCAAGCGCTTCGTCCTGCTCGGCACCGACTACGTCTATCCGCGCACGACCAACAAGATCCTGCGCGCCTTCCTGAAGTCCAAGGGCGTCGCCGAAGCCGACATCATGGAAGAGTACACCCCGTTCGGTCATAGCGATTACCAGACCATCATCGCCAAGATCAAGAAATTCGCGTCCGAAGGCAAGAAGACCGCCGTCGTGTCGACCATCAACGGCGACTCCAACGTGCCGTTCTACAAGGAACTGGGCAATGCCGGCCTGAAGGCCACTGATGTGCCGGTCGTCGCCTTCTCCGTGGGCGAAGAAGAACTGCGCGGCGTCGACACCAAGCCGCTGGTCGGCCACCTGGCTGCCTGGAACTACTTCCAGTCGCTGAAGAACGCCGAGAACACCAAGTTCATCAAGATGTACAAGGACTGGGCCGTCAAGCAGAAGCTGCCGAACGCCAAGACCGTGGTCACCAACGACCCGATGGAAGCCACCTACATCGGCATCCACATGTGGAAGCAGGCGGTCGAGAAGGCCAAGAGCACCGACGTGGATAAGGTCATCGCCGCCATGGCCGGCCAGACCTTCAAGGCGCCGTCCGGCTTCGAAGTGAAGATGGACGAAAAGAACCACCACCTGCACAAGCCAGTGTTCATCGGCGAAGTGAAGGCCGACGGCCAGTTCAACGTCGTCTGGAAGACACCGGGCCCGGTCAAGGCCGCGCCGTGGAGCCCGTACATTCCGGGCAACGACAAGAAGAAGGACGAGCCGGAAGCCAAGTGATCCGGATCGTCAGTGCCAGGGGGCTGCGGCCCCCTTTTTTACGTCGAACAAGGAACTGCCATGAACCGCGAAGAAGTCACCGACCTGATCGTCACCCAGAAAGTGAAGAAAAAACTGACCTGGGCCCAACTAGCCGAAGTGGTCGGCCACAGCAAGGAATGGAGCACCGCCGCCCTGCTCGGCCAGATGACGCTGA
>CAMKYP010000069.1 GCA_946477505.1 uncultured Dechloromonas sp.
CCCGCAGGTCTTCAATGCGGTCGGACGCCTTGCGCGAGGCCGGGCGGCTGCCGATATTGAGCAGGGCGATTTCGGAAACAACCGTCGATTGCCGGAAATAGGTCGTGAATCCCGGCGTTTCGTAGACCAGGCCGCGATAGGCGTTGAACGCCCGTTGCGACAGGTCGTCCATCACGCCATGGAATTGCTGGGCCGGCTCGATCTGGTTCTCGTGGTCGGTCAGGCTGGCTTCCAGCGTGGCGGCAAGCAGCACTTCGAGGTTGCGGCGACCGGTGTCCGGGTTGCCATACTTGGTTGAGATGACCTCGCCCTGTTCGGTCAGGCGGATTTGACCGGAGACGGCACCGGCCGGTTGGGCCAGGATGGCGTGATAGGACGGGCCGCCACCACGGCCGACCGAGCCGCCGCGACCGTGGAACAAGCGCAGGCGTACGCCGTGCTGCTGGAAAACGCGGGTCAGCTCGATCTCGGCCTTGTACAGTTCCCAGCCCGAGGTCAGGAAACCGCCATCCTTGTTGGAGTCGGAATAGCCGAGCATGACTTCATGTTCGTTGCAGCGACCGGCGATCAGCTCGCGATAGGCCGGCAACCGGAAGATGCCGTCCATGGTCACCGCGCTCTTCTGCAAATCCTCGATGGTTTCGAAGAGCGGGATGATGTTGACGTCGAGGCGGGGTTTCTCTCCGGGCAATAGCAGGCCCGACTCCTTGAGCAGCAGCGCGAGTTCGAGCAGGTCGGAAACGCCGTCGGTCTTCGAGATGATGCAGTTGGGCAGGGCGGCGGCACCGTACTTGCCGCGCAGTTCATGGGCGGCGAAGAAGATGTCGAGTTCGCCGCGGGTTTCCTCGCTGTAGGCGATGTACGGCGAATAGAGCGGGCGCGGGGTGGCGATTTCCTCGATCAGCAGCTGGATGCGTTGATCTTCGGGCAGCGCCTCGTAGTCCGCGCAACGGCCGGCCTTGGCCAGCAGTTCGGCGACCGAACGGGCATGCACGTCGGAGTTCTGGCGCAGGTCGATCGGCGCCAGGTGGAAGCCGAAGACCTGCACGGCACGCAGCAGGCGGCGCAGGCGGCCACCGGCCAGCGCGGCGCTGCCATTGAGCTTGAGCGAGATGTTGAGGATCTTGAGATCGGCGCGCAGCGCTTCCGGCGTGGCGTAGGGCTCGGCGCTGCCGATTTCGTGGCGGACCGGCTCGACACCGTCGAGGAAGCGGGCGGTGGCAGCCAGCCGGGCGTAGATGCCGGACAGGGCGCGGCGATAGGGTTCATCCGAACGCTGCGGCGAATGATCGGTCGAGTGCTCGGCGAGTGCCAGCAGTTCCGGGGTCACCTTGATCAGCAGGTCGGAAAGCGGCAGTTCGGCGCCCAGTTCGTGCACTTCTTCCAGATAGTGGTTCAGCGTGGCGGCGGATTGCAGGCGCAGTGCTTCGCGCAGGATGTCGGCGGTGACGAAGGGGTTGCCGTCACGGTCGCCACCGATCCATGAGCCGACGCGGAAGAAAGGCGGCAGCGCCCAGGTTTTTTCCGGGTAGCGCTTCTGCAATTGTTGCGTGGCCTGGATGTAGAGGCGCGGCAGTTCGGTGAAGAAGGTTTCCTTGAAATAGGTGATGCCATTCTTCACCTCGTCGATGACCTTCAGGCGGACCGGGCGCAGCATGCGCGACTGCCATAGGGTGAGAATGGCATTGGTCAGGGCGAGGTCGTTGTCGGCCTCTTCTTCCGGGGTCATCTGCAGGCGTTCGCGCTTGTCGAGCAGGCGGGCGACGTCGCGATGGTTGCGGATCAGGCTCTGGCGCTGGACTTCGGTCGGGTGCGCGGTGAGTACCGGGGCGACCAGGGCGTGAGCGAAGAAGTCAGCGATGGTATCCGGCGACACGGCGGCTCCAGCCAGTGCGTCGAGGGCGTGCACCAGGCTGCCTTCGCGCGGCGGCGAACCGGCGAGGTCGTGGGCGCGACGCCGGCGGATGTGGTGCTCGTCTTCGGCGATGTTGGCCAGTTGCAGGAAGTAGCTGAAGGCACGGACGACGGATTGGGTTGTCTCGCGCGGCAGCGGGTCGAGCAACGCGGCCAGTTCGGCGCGGGCGGCTGGGTCGTTGTCGCGGGCGAAGCGCACCGCCGTCTGGCGGACACGCTCGACAATGTCAAAAACCGATTCGCCTTCTTGTTCCCTGACCGTATCGCCAAGAATGCGGCCGAGCAGGCGGATGTCGTTGCGAAGCGGTTCGTCCTTGTTGATGTCGAGCGCGTGCTGTTGCATTAGTGTTTCCTGACGAGAAGTACGGAGGCGTTGGAGATTTTAGCGAGTTGTTCGGCAACGGAGCCGAGAAGCAGGGTGGCCAGGCCACGCTGGCCATGGCGGCCGATAACGATCAGGTCGATGTGCAGCTCTTTGCCCTTGTCGGCCAGGGTTTCGGAGATGCGGCGCTTTTGGGCTTCGAGCAGGAGTGCTTCCGCGTTGATGTCGCCGATATCCTTCATGGCAGTATCGAGGAGCGACTGCCCGGCGCGACGCAGGTTGGAGATGGCCGACTCGGCACCGCCCATGTCGATCATTCCGTGGCCGTGCATGCTGAGGAGGACTTCATCGACCACATGGACAACATAAAGCTTGGCCTGGCTGGTCTTGGCGATGTGCTTCGCTTCTGCCAGCGCGCAACGCGAGGTTTCGCTATCGTCAATGGCGACCATAATGTTCTTGTACATGGCGATACTCCTGAGAAAGATGTTTAACGCGCTAAAGGTACCAAGACCGGCGCTCGGGCGCAGTTAGGGAAATCCTGAGGTTGGCGGGTCGGTTCGAGGCCAACGGCCTCGAACCGACGTTTGCGCTTTAGTGGAAATGCACTTCGTCGTGGCCTTCGACCGGCGCTTCGAGATCGGCGCCGAGGCGACGGGCCAGCAGCGTGACGCAGGTAATGATGCCAACGAAGATGCCCAGCCACATCAGGCCGTCCGGATTGATCGCGGCCTTGGCGCCAGCGGCGACTGCGGCGGCCGCAGCGGCGACCGGCTTGACGTAGACCGGCACGATGCCCGGGAAGACGTAGGCCCACAGCAGGTGCAGCACGCCGACGATGGCGGCCAGGATGATGGAGTGCTTGAAGGTGAAGCGGAAGATTTCTGACTCACGTCCGACCATGCCGGTGGCACCGGTCGCTACCGAGATCGACTGCGGCGAGATCATCTTGCCGCACACGCCGCCGCAGGTATTGGCGGACATGGCAATGACGGGGTCGATGCCCAGCTTCTCGGCGGTGACGGCTTGCAGCTTGCCGAACAGCGCGTTGGTCGAGGTGTCGGAGCCGGTCATGAACACGCCCAGCCAGCCGAGCAGCGCGGCGAAGAAGGGGAAGGCGACGCCGGTGGTGGCGACGGCATAACCCAGCGTGATCGCCATGCCGGAGAAGTTCATGATGTAGGCGAAGCCGAGGATGGTGGCGATGGTGACGATCGGCCACTTCAGGGTCTTCAGGGTGTCGCGGGCGACGCCGCCGGCGGTCTTCAGCGAAGCGCCCATGACGACGATGGAGAAGAACCAGGCGAACAGGATGGCGGTGCCGGCAGCCGATAGCACGTTGAACTTGTAGGCAGCCGGCTTGGCCTTGCCGGCCTGGTCGATGACCATCTTGTCGAGGCCGGTGATCGGGAAGGTGAAGTCGAAGACGGCCTTGGTCATCTGGTCGAGGGCCTGGTTGACCGGCTTGATGCCCCAGGCGCAGACGAACAGCGACAGGATGATGAACGGTGCCCAGGCTCGGAAGACCTGGCCGCCGGTGTACATCAGCTTGGCCTTGCCGTCACGCTTCGGCTCGTGGTCGAAGTGCCAGCTTTCTTTCGGATGCCAGACCTTGAGGAAGGCGACCGTGCAGATGATGGAGGCGATGGAGGCGATCAAATCCGGCAGCAGCGGGGCAGTGAGCGGCGAGTTGGCCGAGAAATACTGGGCGATGGCGAATGAACCGCCGGACACCAGGCAGGCCGGCCAGACTTCGAGGCCCTTCTTCCAGCCGGCCATCAGGACCACCAGATAGAGCGGAATGAAGACCGACAGGATGGGCAGCGTGCGGCCGACCATCTGGCTCAGCGCCAGGTCGGGGATGCCGGCAACCTGGCCGCCGACGACGATGGGGATGCCGATGGCGCCCCAGGCGACCGGTGCGGTGTTGGCCAGCAGGCAGATCGAGGCGGCGTACAGCGGGTTGAAGCCGAGGCCGGCGAGCATCGCCGACGTGATCGCTACCGGGGTGCCGAAGCCGGCCGCGCCTTCGATGAAGGCGCCGAACGAGAAGGCGATCAGCAGGGCCTGCAGGCGGCGGTCGTCGGAGATCGAGGCGAGCGAGTTCTTGATGACCTCGAACTGGCCGGTCTTGACCGACATGTTGTAGATGAACAGCGCGGTGATCACGATCCAGCACACCGGGAAGAGGCCGAAAGCGCCGCCATAAAGCGTCGCCAAGGCGGCCAGGTCGACCGGCATGTCGTACACGAAAACGGCGATCAGGATGGCCAGGCCGGTGCCGCCGAGAGCCGCGAAGTGGCCCTTCATGTGCTTGATGGCGAGCGCCCAGAACAGGAAAAGAATGGGAATGGCCGCGACCAGCGCGGACAGGGCGATATTGCCGAGCGGGTCGACATTCATTTGCCAAGTCATACAATACACCTCATAACAAAAATGGTCAGGTTGCCGTCAGCAAGATTTGCCGATCCCTGGCGGCTACCGAGAGTTGTCACTACTTGTTCCGGCCCTGAGTTCGCAGCTCAGGGCCGGATTTTCTTTTTACTGTTCCCCTCCTCAACAGGTCATGGCGTCCTCCTTGCGCGAGCACGCTTCGAGCAGGTAGGCCACAGAACGATAGGTCCGGCCGGTTTCGGCCGTCAGGCCGATTTCGCAGGTGCGGTTGGTGGAAACGCCGCAGGCGCAGTTGGCCGGCAGTTCGTCGTGGATGTGGCGCAGGGCGTGGCGGTTCAATTCCGGTACCGCGAAACCACGGTCGCCGCCGAAGCCGCAGCAGGTGGTGCTGCTCGGCTCGATCACTTCCTCGACGCAGGCCTTGAGCAGGGCGCGCAGCTTGCCTTCGGTGCCGGTGCCCATCGTGCCCCGTTTCACGCTGCAATTGACGTGCAGGGCCACCGGGCCGGGTTGCTTGGTGATCATCAGGCGCGGCAGCAGGGCGTCGTGGGCGAACTCGTGGAAGTCGTAGAGCTTGAGCTTGCCGGCGAGGTGCTTGTGCATGCGGGCCGAGCAGGCGCTGGCATCCATGATGACCGGGATACGGCCGTTGTCGGAGGCCTTCATCAGTGCGGCTTCCAGCGTGTTCGACATGTCCTCGCCCTCTTCGAGCATGCCCTTGCTGGCCAGCATCTGGCCGCAGCACAGCTTGTCGAAGCCCTCCGGCAGGATGGGGGCGTAGCCGGCGCGGACCAGCAGTTCCTGCACGACATCACCGAGTTGTTTGTCGGCGCTGTCGGCCGGCCCGAAGATGCGGGCGCCGCAGGTCGGGAAATAGACCACCGGGTCGCCCTTGGCCGCACGCTGGACGGGGGGCTTGGCGGCAGGCGGCATGGCCTTGCGCCACGTGCCGCCGCTGATCCGGCTGACGAAATTGTCGCCGAGGACACCGGACACGGCGTGGCCGATTTTCAGTCCCGTCCGGCTGAGCCCGGCGAAAGTGCCGAAATGCTCGCCGCTCCAGTGGTGCACGGTACGTGCCGTAGCGCTCAACTGGCGGCCACGCAGGCGGCGGGTCAGGTCGCCGGTGTCGATGCCGACCGGGCAGGCTGTCGAGCACAGGCCGCAGGCGGCGCAGGTGTCCAGCCCCATGTAGGCATAGGCTTCGCTCAGTGTCTCGGCGTGTTCGCCGGCGGCAGCGCGGCGCGACAGTTCGCGTACGCTGGTGATGCGCTGGCGGGGCGACAGGGTCAGGCGGTGCGACGGGCACAGCGGTTCGCAGAAGCCGCATTCGATGCAGCGGTCGACAATGTCCTCGGCGGCCGGCATCGGCTTGAGGTTCTCGAGGTGGGCGTGCGGGTTGTCGTTGATGATCACGCCCGGGTTGAGCTGGCCTTGCGGGTCGAACAGGGCCTTGATGCGACGCATCAGGTCGGTTGCCTCCTTGCCCCATTCCATTTCGACGAAGGGCGCCATGTTGCGGCCGGTGCCGTGTTCGGCCTTCAGCGAGCCGTCGTACTTGTCGACCACCAGCTTGCACAGGTCGTCCATGAAGCGGGCGTAGCGGTCGATCTCGGCCTTGTCACCGAAGTCCTGGGTAATGACGAAATGCAGGTTGCCTTCCAGTGCGTGGCCGAAGATGATGCCTTCGTGATAGCCGTGATGGCGGAGCAGGGCCTGCAGGTCGAGGGTGGCGTCGGCCAGCGACTCGATGGGGAAGGCGACGTCCTCGATGAGCACGGTGGTGCCGGTGCGGCGCATGGCGCCGACGGCCGGGAAGGTGCCCTTGCGCACCTTCCAGTACATCTCACAGGTGGCTGGGTCGGTGGAGAACTGCGCCGGTTCGACCGTGGCGATGCCATTCATCGCGGCGAGGACAGCGGCGATCTTCTCCTGCAGCCCGGCCGGATTCGGTGAGCGTACCTCGATGAGCAGCGCGGCGGCGTCTTCGCCCAGTTCGCGCATGATGCTCGGCAGGCCCGGCTTGTTTTCAACCGAGTGGATGGCCGGACGGTCGAGCAGTTCGACTGCCGATACCGGTTGCGGCTTGAGGCGGATGACGGCTTCGCAAGCACTGCGAATATCCGGGAAAAAGACCAGCGCCGAGGCCTTGCACGGGTCTTCGACGACGGTCTGGTAGGTGATGCGGGTCATGAAGCCGAGGGTGCCCTCGGAGCCGATCATCAGGTGCGACAGGATGTCGATCGGGTCTTCGAAGTCGACCAGGGCGTTGAGGCTGTAGCCGGTGGTGTTCTTGATCTTGAACTTGTGGCGGATGCGATTGGCCAGCGCCGGGTTGGCGCGCGTCTCCTTGCCCAGGCGATCTAGTTCGCCCAGCAACCGGGCATGCGATTGCTTGAAGGCGGCGACGCTGGAGGGGTCTTCGGTATCGAGCAGCGTACCGTCGGCGAACATGACGCGCAGGCCGGCCAGCGTCTTGTAGCTGTTCTGCGCCGTGCCGCAACACATGCCGGAGGCGTTGTTGGCGGCAATGCCGCCGATCTTGGCGGCGCCGATGGAGGCGGGGTCGGGGCCGATCTTCTTGCCGAGCGGCGCCAGTCGGCGATTGACCTCGCCGCCGACCATGCCGGGGCCGACACGGACCTGGCTGGCGTCGTCGGCCAGTTCGAAAGTCGCGAAGCCTTCGCCGATCAAGGCCAGCACGCCATCCGAAAGCGCCTGTCCGGACAGGCTGGTGCCGGCCGCGCGGAAGGTCACCGGCGTGTTGTGCTGGCGGGCGGCGGCGAGCACGGCGCGTGCCTCGGCCTCGTTTTCAATGATGGCGACGACCTGCGGGGTCAGGCGATAGAAGCTGGCGTCGGTGCCATAGGCAAGGCGGCGGAGGTCGTCGGTCACTACCTGGCGGTCGGGCAGGGCGGCTTGAAGGGCTTGGATCAGAGCGTTCATTTCTCTTCTGTCTTATAGAGGAGTTGCGGTGGCGAGCGGCGTCGAAAACGGGCAAAAAAATCCCGGAGGCCGGTGGTGCCGGCGCTCCGGGCAGAGGGATTAGGGACGTTCCTTGATCAGGTCGCGCAGGCGTTTGGGGGCAGGCTGCAGCGGCGTGCGAACCGAGGTCCAGCCGGCTTGCTTGCGCGGCATCAGCCAACGGAAGCGGCTGCCCAGCCAGGATACCGTGCGGTACAGGGCCGGTGATCCATAGACGGCAGCCCAGCCGCGCCAGATGGCCGAGGTCAGCGCGTTGTAGCCGGCGCCCTGGCCGCGCATCGCCGGGTTGGCGTGCGGGGCGGTGAAGGACTCTTCGCGCAGGCGGACGAGCAGTTCGGGAATGGGAATCCTGACCGGGCAGACTTCGCCGCAGGCGCCGCACAGGGAAGAGGCGGTGGCCATGTTGGCCGTCGCCTCAAGCCCCAGCATGTGCGGCGAAATGATCTTGCCGATGGGACCGGGGTAAGTCGTGCCGTAGGCATGGCCGCCGATGCGGGTGTAGACCGGGCAGTGGTTCATGCAGGCGCCGCAGCGGATGCATTGCAAGGTCTTGCGCAACTGCTCGTCGGCGTAGGCCTGGCTGCGGCCGTTGTCGAGCAGCACCAGGTGCACTTCGCCCGGACCGTCCTTCTCGCCGGGCTTGCGCGGGCTGGAGATCATGTTGAAGTAGGTCGAGATGTTCTGGCCGGTGGCGGAGCGCGTTAGCAGCGACAACAGCGGCGGCACGTGTTCGAGCTTTTCGACGATCTTCTCGATGCCGGTGATGGCGATATGCACCGGCGGCGCCGTGGTGCACATGCGGCCGTTGCCTTCGTTTTCGACCAGGCACAGCGTGCCGGTTTCGGCGACGGCGAAGTTGACCCCGGAGAGGCCGATGTCGGCGATCTCGAACTTCTCGCGCAGGACCTGGCGGCCGATCTGGATCAGCGCATCAACGTTGTCGGTGTATTCGACGCCCGGTACGTTTTCGTGGAAGAGCTTGGCGATCTGCTCCTTGGTCTTGTGGATGGCCGGCATGATGATGTGCGACGGCTTCTCGTGCGCCAGCTGGACGATGTATTCGCCCATGTCCGACTCCAGTGCGCCAATGCCGGCGGCCTCGGCGGCATGGTTCAGCTCGATTTCCTCGCTGACCATGGATTTGCCCTTGACCATCAGCTGGGCTGCGTGTTTCTGGCAGATGCCGAGGATGATGGCGTTGGCTTCTTCGGGCGTTTCGGCCCAATGTACCTGTATGCCGTTGCGGGTCAGGTTGGTTTCCAGCTGCACGAGCAATTCGGGTAGCTTGGCCAGGTTGTACTGGCGGATGCGCTCGCCCAG
Source organism: uncultured Dechloromonas sp. (assembly GCA_946477505.1). GTDB lineage: Bacteria > Pseudomonadota > Gammaproteobacteria > Burkholderiales > Rhodocyclaceae > Azonexus. The sequence continues at coordinate 8,936 of CAMKYP010000069.1, forward strand.
GTCGCGCAAGCTTTCCAGTTCCTCCGGGTCGGGGAACTGGGCGGCGCGCTTGCTCATCAGGAAATCCATCGCACCACGGAAGCTCTGGCGCAGGAAGGGATTCTCGACGACGTCCTTGGCCCGGGCGCGGAAGCCGACCGAGGGCATGAAGTGCAGGGCGTGCGGGGTCATGTTGGAATCTGTCGGATTGGGGGCGCTCATTGTTCGTCTCCGATCATCAGCACGACCAGTTCCTTCGGGCCGTGCGCACCGTAGGCCAGCGTCTGCTGGATATCGGCGGTCTTCGAGGGGCCGGAAACGAGCAGAGAGTTGGTCGGCAGGCCGTTCTTCCAGCCCTCCGCCTGCATGGCCTCGAAGAAGGTGTTGTAGATACGGGTGGCGTCGAGCAGCACGATATGCACCGGCGGTACCAGCGACATCAGGCGCGGCTCCTCGGGCGTCGGCCACAGGATCAGCGTACCGGTTTCGGCGATGGCGCCGCGAGCGGCGGTGAAGCTGGCCGGCGTGTCGTTGAACATGACTGCTTTCCAGCTTTCGATGGGCTGCTCGTAGCTCGGGCAGGCGATGCCCAACGGCGGCAGTTCGGACTGGGCGCGGGCGCCATGGGGCGTGCCGGGGGCGACCAGCAGCTTGTCGATCTGTTTGGCGCTGAGCACTTCGTACAGTTTCTGCAGCCAGCCGCCGCGCGACACGGCATAGACCTCGGCATGCGCCAGTTCGATGAAGTGGCGGAAGCGCCTGGCCTTGTCGGCGGTGCTTTCCTCGCCCCGATGGGTGGCATACCAGCCGGCCACATCGGGCAGTTCGCCGGCGGATGCCGGGGTGGCGGCCTTCAGCTTGGCCAGGATGCGGTCACGGGCGCTCATTGGGCATTCTCCTTGGCGGTGCGGCGCAGCAGGAAGGTGGCAATGTGCTCGCCGGGCAGGCTGGGCGTTGTGCGGCCTTCCTGCTGGTCCTTCCAGGCCGCGTGGCCGAGAATGTTCATCAGGCAGCCGCAATCGGCGCTGACCACGCGCTCGGCGCCGGTGGCCTTGAGTGCCTTGACCTTGTCCTCGACCATGGCGCCGGAAATTTCCGGCTGCTTGACCGAGAAGGTGCCGCCGAAGCCGCAGCATTCCGATTCGTGGTCCTGTTGTGCCACGCGGACCTTGTCGAGGTCGCCGAGCAACTTGCGACCGGTGAGATGGACGCCCATCTCGCGGCGCGCCGAGCAGGATGTGTGCAAGACCACGGTGCAGTCGCTGCCGCAGTCCTCAGGCTTGAAATTCAGCACCTCGACCAGGAACTGGGTCAGCTCATAGACGCGGGTAGACAGCTTTTCGGCGGCCGCCTTGCGGGCCGGGTCGTTGGCGAACAGCGTCGGGTAATGGTGCTTCATCATGCCGGCGCAGGAGCCGGAGGGAACGACCACCGGCCAGTCGTTGGGAAACAGGGTGAGCTGAAGCGCCGCCACTTTGCGCGCTTCGTCCGGGAAGCCGCTGGAGTAGGCGGGCTGACCGCAGCAGGTTTGCTCTTCCGGAAAATGCACGCGGATGCCCTGGCGCTCGAGCAGGGTGATCGCATCCATGCCGGCGCCGGGGAAGAACTGATCTACGACGCAGGTTGCGAAAAAGTAGACGTCAGTGGGGTATGCAGATCGGCTATGCATCTTGTCTCCGTTGAAATTATTTACCGGTCAAATGGTAAGACCAGTTTGCGGTCTTGGCGAAATTTTGCGTGAATACCGACACTTAGTCAATCCTGAATAGGGAAATCCCTAGGCTTGCACTTTGTCTGATCGATGATTAGAATGCGCTGGTCTTACCAATCAATGTGGTCTTACCAATGCCGAGCAAGCTGCAGGTTCCACGCATTTCCGATGCCATCGCTGCCACGCTGGAGCGTCGCATCCTCGAAGGCTCGCTGAAGCCCGGCGATCGCTTGCCGCCGGAGCGTGAACTGGCGGTCGATCTGGGGGTGTCGCGGCCGAGCCTGCGTGAAGCGATCCAGAAACTGGCCTCGAAGGGCATGGTGACCAGCCGCCAGGGCGGTGGAACCTATGTGACCGACGTGCTGGAGTCCAGTTTCTCTGATCCGTGGCAGGACATGATGGGCAAACACCCGAACCTGCGCGAGGACATGCTCGAATTTCGCCGCATGCTGGAAGGCCAGGCGGCCGAATGGGCTGCCGAGCGGGCCACCGAGGCCGACCTGCAGCGCCTGGACCAGACCTTCAATACCTTGGTAATGGCTTTCGAGTCCGACGACGCGCAGAAGCGTTCGGATGCCGACATTGCCTTTCATCAGGCCATCGGCGATGCCGCGCATAACGTGCTGATCGGCCATCTATCCGGCGCGCTGCTCAGCCTGATGCACGACAATATCCGCCTCAATCTGGGCGAGCTGAAGGGTGTGCCGGCCGCCAGTCGTCTGTTGATGAGCCAGCACGAGGCGATCTACAAGAATATTCGCGAGAACAAGCCGCAAGCGGCACGCTCCGCCGCCGAGACGCATATCGATTTCGTCCGCGAGACGCTGGCCCAGACGCTGCGTTCCGTCGCTCGCCGCGAAACGGCCGAACGCCGCCTGGCAACCGATTTTTCAACTTCGTAATTCACAACCTTTAATTTCGATCCCGAAAGGAAGCAGCAATGGAAGCATTGGTAATCCCGTTCGAAAAACTGCGTATGACCGACGTCGAGCAGGTCGGCGGCAAGAATTCGTCGCTCGGTGAAATGATCTCGCAATTGGCCGACACCGGCGTGCGCGTGCCCGGCGGCTTCGCCACCACGGCACACGCCTACCGCGTTTTCCTGTCGCAATCGGGACTCGATGCCAAGATCAACGCCGCACTCGACGCGCTGGATGTCGACGACGTTAACGCCCTGGTCAAGACCGGTGCCGAGATTCGCCAGTGGGTGCTCGATACGCCGTTCCCGATGGACCTGACCATCGCCATCACCGAGCAGTACCAGCGCCTGGTGGCCGACTCCCACGCCGACATGTCCTTCGCCGTGCGCTCCTCGGCCACCGCCGAAGACCTGCCGGACGCTTCCTTCGCCGGCCAGCAGGAAACCTTCCTGAACATCGTCGGTCTGGAAAACATCATGCACGCGATCAAGGAAGTCTTCGCTTCCCTGTATAACGACCGCGCCATTTCCTACCGCGTCCACAAGGGCTTCCTGCACGCCGATGTCGCCCTGTCTGCCGGTATTCAGCGTATGGTACGCTCCGACAAGGGCGCGGCTGGCGTGATGTTCACGCTCGACACCGAATCCGGTTTCCGCGATGCCGTCTTCGTCACCTCCAGCTACGGCCTGGGCGAAACGGTGGTGCAGGGCGCCGTCAATCCGGACGAGTTCTACGTGCACAAGCCGATGCTCGAAGCCGGCAAGAAGGCCGTCGTTCGCCGCAACCTCGGTTCCAAGATGATCAAGATGACCTTCTCGCCCGAGAAGGTTGCCGGCAAGTCCACGATCACCGAGGATGTCGAGGAATCCCTGCGTCACCAGTTCTCGATCAATGACGAAGAAGTCATGGAACTGGCCCGTTACGCCCAGATCATCGAAAAGCACTACGGTCGTCCGATGGACATCGAGTGGGGCAAGGACGGCGTCGACGGCAAGTTGTACATTCTCCAGGCTCGTCCGGAAACCGTGCAGTCCCAGGCGCACGCCGGCAAGCAGGAAAAATTCAAGCTGAAGTCCTTCTCCAAGGTGCTCGCTTCCGGCCGTGCTATCGGCCAGAAGATTGGCGTCGGCCCGGTCCGCGTCGTCAAGGACCCGAAGGAAATGGACCAGGTCAAGCCGGGCGACGTGCTGGTTGCCGACATGACCGATCCGAACTGGGAACCGGT
>CAMKYP010000070.1 GCA_946477505.1 uncultured Dechloromonas sp.
TCAAGCCGGGCGACGTGCTGGTTGCCGACATGACCGATCCGAACTGGGAACCGGTAATGAAGCGCGCTTCCGCCATCGTCACCAACCGTGGCGGCCGCACCTGCCACGCCGCCATCATCGCCCGCGAACTCGGCATCCCGGCCATCGTCGGCTGCGGTGACGCCACCGAAACCCTGACCGAAGGCGAAATCGTGACGGTCAGCTGCACCGAAGGCGATACCGGCCACGTCTATCGCGGCAGCCTGGATTACGAAGTCACCACCCGCGACATCTCCGCCATGCCGGATGTGCCGGTCAAGGTCATGATGAACGTCGGCAACCCGGAACTGGCCTTCGAATTCGCCCAGCTGCCGAATGCCGGTGTCGGTCTGGCCCGCGTCGAGTTCATCATCAACAACGTCATCGGTATCCACCCGAAGGCCATCCTCGACGTCGAGCGCCTGCCGGCCTCCAAGCGCGACGAGATCAAGCGCCGCGCCCGTGGCTATGCTTCGCCGAAGGCCTTCTTCGAAGAGAAGCTGGTCGAAGGTGTGTCCACCATCGCTGCCGCCTTCTGGCCGAACCCGGTCATCGTGCGTCTGTCCGACTTCAAGTCCAACGAATACCGCAAGCTGCTCGGCGGCGAGCTGTACGAGCCGGAAGAAGAAAACCCGATGCTCGGCTTCCGTGGCGCTTCTCGCTACATCGCCCACACCTTCGAAGACTGCTTCGAGATGGAATGCCGCGCGATGAAGAAGGTGCGCGAAGAAATGGGCCTGACCAACGTGCAACTGATGGTGCCGTTCGTGCGTACCGTTGGCGAAGGCAAGGCAGTTGTCGAACTGCTGGCCGAACACGGCCTGAAGCAGGGCGAACACGACCTGAAGCTGATCATGATGTGCGAAATCCCGTCCAACGCCCTGCTCGCCGACCAGTTCCTGGAAATCTTCGACGGCTTCTCGATCGGCTCCAACGACCTGACCCAGCTGACCCTCGGTCTGGACCGTGACTCCGGTCTCGTCGCCAACCTGTTCGACGAACGCGACCCGGCCGTCAAGCAACTGCTGGCCATGGCCATTTCGTCCGCCAACAAGGCCGGCAAGTACATCGGCATCTGCGGCCAGGGCCCGTCCGACCACCCGGATCTGGCCGAATGGCTGATGGATCAGGGAATCAACAGCATCTCGCTGAATCCGGATACCGTGGTCGATACTTGGACGCGGTTGGCTAGCCACAAGAAGGCTTGAGGATCGCGTCACTGGCCCCGGTCGAAACCGGGGCGCAAAAAAGGCCGGGAAATTCTCCCGGCCTTTTTGCTTTTAGGAACCCGCGAAGCTGCTTCCTTTATGCAGTCTTAGTCCTTCTTGGCGCGACGGGCGGCGGCCAGACCGGCCAGGCCGAGGCCGAGCAGTGCCAGGGAGGCAGGTTCCGGAACGTTGTTGCTAGCGGTGCGGACGAGGAAGGTTTCCGACCACGAGGCATTGGCAAAATTTGCATCCGGTGCTAGCGGCGAATGCCACACCCAGCCGCTCTGAACGTCGCCGAAATCGCAGTGGTCGTGTGCGGTGCTGAAGTAGGCGGAAGCGCAGCGAACGGCGCCGCTGGGCATGGTGAAGGCGGTGATCAGGGCTTGCAGCGAGGCAAAGCTGCTGGTCCACTGAGTGGCGGAGGCGAACGAGAAGCCGTTGCTCAGTTGAACCTCACCGCAGCTCGGCGACTGGCCGGCGCAGGGGGCGGCATAGACCCACTCCAGACCGCCGGCATTGACGATCAGCGACGGGTCCGGAGCCTGGCCCAGAAGCGAAACGGCTTGGGCCTGGCCGGTGACCAGAGCGCTGGCGACGGCAGCAACCTTGACTGCCTTGGAAATGATGTTTTGATGTTTGGACTTCATTTAATTCCCCTGTTTGTGAGCGGTTGTGTGCATTCGTATATACAAATCTGCATCAAGCCGAAACACTAAAGCGAAATTTGTACCATGTTTTATTTATTTTAAATATTCATTTTAAAACAAATTGTTGCCAATGTTTTGTGTCCCTTTTGCGTGATTTTGCGGTGCTATCGTTAAAGCAGTGTAAAAAAAGCCGACATGTAATTTGGCGCGCAGCGTGTTAGCGCTCCAGTGCCGAAGCCTTGAAGTCGTCGTGCCAGTTACGTCCTGATCATGTCGGCAACTGCACTTTTCAAGGCGTCGGGCTTGCCGCTCTTGGCAGCTTCCTTGAGGCGGGAAACGTCGCCCTGCAATTTTTCGACCTGGGCGCGAAAGCGCGGCCAATCCTGCCAGATTTCGGGCTTTGCCTTGGTGCCGCCTTCGTGCGACCCGGCAACAAAGCCGTCGATGCTGGCCCGCGACAGCATCTCGAGGTAATTCGCGTGGCGATTCAGTTCGTCGCGATTCATCGCGGCTTTTCCCTTGGCCATCGCCGATACTTGCTCGTAGTGCCGTTTGATCACGGTCATCACGGCGCGCCGGTAAAGAATCGGCTCTTCGTAGCGGGCAACCTCTGCCCAGAGACTCGCCGAGAGGGCGAACAGGGCTGACATGATGAGCGACCGGGCGAGTGTTTTACGGAGGAATACTGTCGAATACCTCGTTGGGTGTGTGGTTTTGTCATTATTGATATTGTTTGCATAGTTCATCAATGATCACCAAAGAAGGGGAGTGAATGAAAAGCGTGCGTTGCTTGCTGGCCTGTCTGGCGTATTGTCTTTCCGGAAATCTACTGGCTCAGGATGTTCCGGCCGCCGTGCAAAACAACTGTGCGCGTTGCCATGGGCTGGACGGCATCGCAAAACAGCCGTCGACGCCCCATCTCAACGGCCAACTCGAGAGTTACCTGCTTGCTGCGATGAAAAAATTACAGAAGGGGCGCTCACCGACCGAGGTAGTGAATCATGTACCGGAGTCGCTTCCGGAAAGCGAACTGGCAGCCATCGCTCATCACTACCAAGCCGTCAAGGCAACGCGTCCGATCCAGGAGACGGACCCAGATAAAGTGGTGCGGGGCGAGATCGTGTTTCGCAATCGCTGCAACGGTTGCCACGGCGACAACGGCCGGGAGGCCGACAAGGATGCGCCGCTCATGGCAGGCCAGGACCTGCAGCACTTGTTGAAGCAAATCAGACTTTTTGTGGGTGGGAAGCGCAAATTTGGTTTTTTGCAGGACGATGCGTTCAAGGGGCAAAGCCTCGAAGATCTTGATGCCGTGGCTCATTTCTTTGCCAGCCAGGATCCGGTGGCGACGCAGGTGTCGGTCAATAATAGCGGCAAGAAGAAGCAGCGCCGCTAGGCATTCTCAACCGGGGAGAAGCGCCTTCAGCCCGAGCAGCACTGCCATGCCGACGATGAACGGCAGCCAGGGATTGCGCCAGCGGATGGCGACGAGAATGGCGGCGATGGCAGCGGCGAGTTTGGGGTTGATCGGCTCGACGCTACCGCCAACCAGCAGAACGTCGGGCACGACGATGGCGGCCAGCGCGGCGGCCGGGGCGTAGCGCAGCGCGCGCTGCAGCGTCGGCGGCAGGTTGAAGCGGTTGCCGAGGACGATGAAGCTGGCGCGGGGCAAGGTGGTCGCCAGTCCGAGCACGATGAAGATCAGCCACAGCGAGATATCGTCGTTCATGCGGCCTTCTTTTCCTGCCAGTGTTCGGCGGCAAAGCCGGCGGCGATGCCGATGACGATGGCGGTGACGACGCCCAGGCGTAGCGGCATGCCGCGCAGGAGTACGGCGCTGCCGCCGCCGACGAGGGCGGCGACGAGCATGGGCCGCGACTTTGCCATCGGTACTAGCAGCACGATCAGCGCGATGGTCGCCATGAACTCCAGCGACCAGCTTTTCGGGATGACGCCGGCGGCGAAGATGCCGGCCAGCGTGAAGGTCTGCCACAGCAGCCAGGACCAGACGCCGGTAATCAGGTAGAAACCGAGGCGCCAGCGTGGGTCGTCGACCTGCATCAGCTTGTCGTAACAGACGGCGAAGCTGCCATCGGTCAGGAAGTGCCCGCACAGCCAACGCCAGCCGGTACCGATGCCGCGAAACCCCGGGGCGATGCCGGCGCTGAAAATGAGAAAACGCAGGTTGAGCGCCAGCCCGGTGGCGAGGATCAGCCAGAGCGGGGCGTGATCGACGATCAGCGGCAAGGTGCCGAGCTGGGCGGTGCCGGCGAAGACGATGATATTCATGCCCATCGCCTCGATGGGCGTGAAACCGGCGCTGGTCATCGCCATGCCGACGACCAGTGCCCAGGGGATCAGCCCGACGGATACCGGCAGGAAGGCGACGAAGCCTTCCCGCACACCGGCAGCGAAGCCTTGGCGCTCAAAGTCGGACGCTTGCATGGAGGACTGGTCGGGTGTTCAAGAGCGGAGGGTGGCAATAAGTCAGTGCGCATCAGAGGGCTTGGGCAGCAGGAAGTTCAACGCTACCGCCAGCACGCCGCACAGGCTGATGCCCTGCAGCGAGAAACTGCCGATATGCACACCCAGTCCGCCGATGCCGGTGACCAGCGTGACCGAGACGATGCACAGGTTGCGCGGGCTGGCCAGATCGACCTTGGCATCCATCAGCGTCTTCAGGCCGATGCCGGCGATGGAGCCGAAGAGCAGGACCATGATGCCGCCCATGACTGGCAGCGGGATAGTCTGCAGCAGGGCGCCGAACTTGCCGACGAAGGCCATCAGGATGGCGAAGCCGGCCGCCCAGGTCATGATCGCCGGGTTGTAGTTCTTGGTCAGCATCACCGCGCCGGTGACTTCGCCGTAGGTGGTCACCGGCGGACCGCCGAACAGGCCGACGACGTTGACGGCCAGCCCGTCGCCGAGCAGCGTGCGGTGCAGGCCGGGGCTTTCGGTGTAGTCCTTGCCGGCCACCGAGCCGATGGCGAGGATGCCGCCGACGTGTTCGACGATGGGGGCAATGGCGACCGGGATCATGAACAGGATGGCGGCCAGGTTGAATTCCGGCTTGCCGAATTCCGGCAGGGCGATCCATGCGGCGGCGCTGACCTTGCCGAAATCGACGATGCCGGCAAACAGGGATGCCACATAGCCGACGGCAACGCCGACCAGGATCGGCACCAGCTTGAGCAGGCCCTTGGCGCGGATGGCGGTGAGCATGGTGGCGAGCAGCGAGATGGCGGCAATGGCGATGGCCGTTTCGTAAGGCACGACCTGCGCCTCACCGGCCTTGCCGGTCGCCATGTTGACGGCGACCTGGGCGAGGCCGAGGCCGATGACCATGACCACCGGGCCGATGACGACCGGCGGCAGTAGGCGGTGGATGAAATCGACGCCACGCCATTTCACCAGCCCGGCCGCGACGTAGTAGAAGAAGCTGGCGGCGGCCAGCGCGCCGAGCGTGGCCGGCATGCCCCAGGTCTGTACCGAGTAGATCACCGGGGCGATGAAGGCGAAGCTGGAGCCGAGGTAGATCGGCACCTGCCGCTTGGTGCATAGCTGGAAGATCAGCGTGCCGACACCGGCGCCGAGCAGCGCCAGGCTGGGATTGAGGCCGGTGAGCAGCGGCACCAGCACGGTGGCGCCGAAGGCGACGAAAAGAATCTGCGCGCCGGACAGCGCGGTACGCCAGATCGGCTCGTGGGCGTATGCACTCATCAAGCCTCCTTGGTGCCGAAGATCTTGTCGCCGGCGTCGCCGAGGCCGGGGATGATGTAGCCGACTTCGTTGAGATGGCTGTCGATGGCTGCCGTATAGAGCTGCACGTCGGGATGGGCGGCTTCGAGCGCCTTGATGCCTTCCGGCGCTGCGACCAGCACCAGCGCCTTGATGTGCTTGCAGCCGTTGCGCTTGAGCATGTCGATGGTGGCGATCAGCGAGCCGCCGGTGGCCAGCATCGGGTCGATGATCATCGCCAGGCGCTCGTCGAGCTGGCCGACGAAACGCTCGAAGTAAGGCTCGGGCATCAGCGTGTCGTGGTTGCGGGCAATGCCGACAACGCTGACCTTGGCGTTGGGGATCAGGTCGAGCACACCGTCGAGCATGCCGAGTCCGGCACGCAGGATGGGGACGACGGTGACCTTCTTGCCCTTGATCTGGTCGATCTCGACTGGGCCGGCCCAGCCGGCTATGGTGGTCTTTTCCAGTTCGAAATCGGCGCAGGCTTCATAGCTGAGCAGGCGGGCGACCTCGGCGGTCAGTTCGCGAAATTTCTTGGTGCTGATGTCGCCTTCACGCATCAGGCCGATCTTGTGCTTGACGAGGGGGTGCTGCAGTTCGATGACGGGCATGGCGGTTCCCGGGCAGAAAATGATCGCGCGAGCTTAGCCGATTCGTCTGGTCCTGCCTATGCGGGAAATCGACAGGTGAAGTATTTCCGGGCGCTGGCGGCTCAGAAAATTCCCAGCGCCAGGCCGGCGGCGATGGTGCAGCCGAGTTCGGCGCAGCGTGCCAGTTCATCGGCGGCGATGTGCTTGGGAGCGAGGATGGCCTGCGGCGTCTGGGCGTGGGTGCACACGATGAGCGGCGGCGCCACCGGCTTGAGGCGCCAGCCGGTAGCGATGCGCTCGATCTGCCGGGCGGCGCCGACGCCATCGCTGCCGGCGCAGATCAGCGTGGCATAGGGCCGGCCGTTTACGCGGTCGAGTGCCGCATAGTAGGTCCGGTCGAAGAAATCCTTGAGCATCCCGGCCATGCCGGCGAGGTTTTCCGGCGTTGCGAAGATGAAGCCGTCGGCCGCCAGCACGTCGTCCGCCGTCGTCTCCACCGCCTTGCTTAGACGCACGGCGACGCCGGCTTCGGCGCCGGCGGCATCGGCGGCGGCACGGGCCATCTGCAGCGTGCCGCCGGTGTGCGTGTGGTAGACGATCAGCAGGGTTTTCACGGAGCGGATGTCTTCCTTCGACAGGTCAATCAGCGCACGATCTTCAGCAGTTCGACCTCGAAGGTCAGCGTGGCGTTCGGCGGCACGGCCGAACCGGCGCCACGGCTGCCGTAGGCGATTTCCGGCGGGCAGGTGAGCTTGGCCTTGCCGCCCTCGCGCATCTTGGCGACGCCCTCGGTCCAGCACGGAATGACGCGGTTGAGCGGGAAGGTCGCCGGCTCGCCGCGCTTGTAGGAGCTGTCGAATTCGCGGCCGTCGGCCAGCGTGCCACGGTAATGAACCTGGACGTTGGACTGGGCGGTCGGCTGGGCACCGGTGCCGTCCTTCAGCGATTCATAGACCAGCCCGCTGGGCGAGCGTTCGGCGGGGCCGGCAAGTGCGGAACAGGCGGAGAGGGCGATCAGGCTGCCGATGGCGATGGTGTGCAGGGTGCGCTTCATGGGTTTCTTTCGCGAGTGGTTCATGTTGTGGTGGGTAGGTCAGGGTTTGCCGGTGACGGCAAGATGATCGACGAACATCACGCTCGGAAATGTCCGTTTCAGCAGCTTGCTGTAGAAATTGCTCATGGTTGCGCCATCTTCATAGCGCACCGTGCTGCCGACCTTGATTTCGCTCTTCTGGATGGCGACCCACTGTTTCTCCTTGCTGCCCTTGCGGGCGATTTCGAGATAGCTGAATTCGTTGGCGTGGATCACGTCGAGCACTTTGCCTTCGTTCGGAAGGTCGGCGGCGCGCGGCGGCTTTTCCGGCACGAGCTGGTCGCTGGTCTGTGCCGGCGTCGGGTGGCCGGCAGGCGGGGCTGCGTATAGCGGCAGCGCGAAGGCGGCGGCGAGCAGCCAGCCGTAGCGGCATAGCTTGCGAAATGGGCGGGGCATGGGCAATTCCGTGGTTGATGCGGACGCACGTTTTAACACGTCCGGAGGCCGGCTGGGTATCCCCCGTCGTGCCGAAAAAGGGAATCGGTTAGAGTGTGGCCCCGATTCGCTTCCTTTTCGTACCCGACCATGCCTTCGTTCGACGATCAATCCCTAGCGCGGCTGTCCGCATTTTTACGCGATCTGGGTTTGGCCTTGCATGTCAGCGGGGCGCCGGCACATGACCTGGAACGCAGCCTGAACACCATAGGCGCACGGCTCGGCGTGCGGGTCGAAGGCTTTGCCGTGCTCACCTTCCTGGCGCTGACCGTGGTCGCCGGCGACGGTACGCGGCGGGTCGAGATGCTCCGCCTGCCGCCTTACGATTTCAACATGGCGCGCCTGATCGCCTTGCAATTGTTAAGCCGCGACATCGTGTCGGCGGACGCGATCGACGCCTACGCGGCCCGTCTCGACGACATCATGCGCCAGCCGTCGCCCTGGTCGGGTTGGGCCATGGCGGCGATGGGCTTCCTGCTCTCCGGGGCGGTCGCGCTGCTGCTGCGGGGCGGCTGGGTGGAGATGCTGTGCGGCGGCTTCATCGGCGTGCTGTTCGTTGGCGGCTATGTCGGTTTTTCCCGCTACCCGCGGCTGGCGCCTGCGGTGCCAGTCATCCTGAGCGCCCTGGCGGCTTTCCTGGCACAGGTGCTGGCCCTGTTCTTTCCGCAGCAGGTACCTTTTGTCTCGGCCGTGGCCGGCATTGTCTTCCTGCTGCCCGGTTTCATGCTGACGGTAGCCATGTCGGAACTGGCGACCCGGAACTACCTGGCCGGCACCGGCCGGCTGACCGGCGCCTTTGTCCTGCTCTTCCTGCTGGGCGCCGGGCTGGCCATCGGCACCCAGGTGGCGCTGGCCAGTCTGCCGGTGCAGACACCGGGGGTGCCGCTACCGCTCGCACCCTGGGCAATCTGGCTGGCCATCGCCGCGCTCGGAGTCTCCCTGCTCGCCGTGTTGCAGGCGCCTGCTTCCTCGGCGCATATTTCGGTCGGTGCCTGCCTGTTGGCCTGGGCTGTGTTTTCGCTGCTCGACGCCCGCATGGGCAGCGTGGTCGCCGCCTTTGCAGCTGCCCTGGCGGTGGCCTGTGCGGGCCATGTCTATCAACACCTCAGCCAGCGGCCGGCGGCACTCGTCCAGATACCGGGCCTGATCACGCTGGTGCCCGGCAGCATGGGCTTTCGCGGCTTGCACGCGCTGATGCAGCAAGACAGCGTTGCCGGCATCGGCTTGATTACCGAGATGGTCATCACCGGTGCCGTACTGGCGGTGGGTTTGCTGCTGGCCGACAACATCATGCCGGTGCTGTTCGAACGCCCGGGCGCTGAGCGGGAAGTGCGTTGATGCCCGAGGTGCGGACGCAGCCCAGCATTCGCCGGGACTTTGTCGAATGGCATCGAGGGCGGCAGCCGTACGTGTTCTGGGCGCTCGATGTCGATGTGCCGGCCGTTGCCGACGACGTGGCCCGCCATGCCCGCCTGCTGGGCGATGCCTTGCTCGAAGGCTATTGCCGGCAGCCGCATGTCACGCTCGATGTGTGCGGTTTCCCGTCCCGCCGGCCGCTGTACGACGACGAATTCGGTCCCGCGCTGCTGGCCCGCCAACTGGCCGCCTTGCGGCTTGCCCGACCGGAGCCGTTTTCCATCGAGATCGGCGAAGCGGATAGCTTTCTCTCGGCCCCCTACCTGACGGTGCGGGATACGGAAGGCGGGATTGGCGTTCTGCGCCGATGCCTGGCGATCGACGGTGCACACCGTTTGTTCGGGGACTATGTGCCGCATGTGACGATCGGCCTGTACGCCCGATCCTTGCCGTTTTCCGAGGTCAGGGCGCGCCTGCTCGCTGGACGCTGCGACGGGCTGGTTTTCCCCGTGGCGCGGCTGTCGCTGATGGGGTATGCGCCGGCCGAAATCGGCGGGCGGCTCGACCGTCTTGCCGATTACGAGCTGGCATCGGGCGATTGGCGTTGGCGTGACGCGGCGCCGCTCGATGCGCTGGATTTTCTCCGGGCAGGCGCTCCCGAATCCTGACGGCTTCATGCGGATCGTTGCCTGGCGCTGATTTTCGGCGGCGCTTGGGGCAAAATGGCCGCAAGGAGGTGAATCATGGTGGCTGGAAACCTGGTCGACAAGCTGCGCTCCCTGATGGGGGGCGGTGCTGAACGTATCGCCCTGACCGCGCGGGGGGTCGAGCAATTGCGCGCGCAGTTGCGCGAATGCGCCGAAGGACTTGGCGGCGAGGTGTCGGCGCGCAGCCGGGCGGCGCGTCTGGCGGAAACCTACCTGCGCCTCAACGACGAGGGGCGGCAGCGCTTCCTGAAACTGATTGCCCTCGAATTCGGCCCCGATCCGGCCAAGGTGGCCAGCGCGCACAAGGATTACCAGAAGGCGGTCGGCACGCCCGAGCAGTGGAAGGCCGAGGCCGCCTTGCGCGGTGCTATGCGCTCGTCGCGCATCCGCATCCTGACCCAGTTCAACGCCATGCCGCAGGGCGTCAAGTTCCTCGTCGACCTGCGCGCCGACCTGCTGGGCTACCTGGAAAAGGACAGGGAACTGGCGGTACTCGACCGCGAGCTGGAGTCGCGCCTGTCGGCCTGGTTCGACGTCGGTTTCCTCGAACTGCAGCGCATCACCTGGAATTCGCCGGCATCCTTGCTGGAGAAACTGATCGCGTACGAAGCGGTACATGAAATTCGCTCATGGACCGACCTGAAGAATCGCCTCGATTCCGACCGCCGCCTGTACGCCTTCTTCCACCCGCGCATGCCGGCCGAGCCGCTGATCTTCGTCGAGGTGGCGCTGACCGATCATCTGGCCGACAACGTCCAGGCGCTGCTCGACGAGAATGCGCCGGTATTCGACAACCGCAAGGCCGACACGGCGATTTTCTATTCCATTTCCAATACCCAGGTCGGGTTGCGCGGCGTGTCTTTCGGCAACTTCCTGCTCAAGCGGGTGATCGACGACCTGAAGCGCGACTTTCCCAAGCTGGCCAATTTCGCCACGCTGTCGCCGATGCCCGGCCTGGCGGCCTGGGTGCGCAGGAACCCGCAGGTGCTCGCCGAGGTCGGGATTGAACGCTCGCTCGATGAATTGTCGAACGGCGCCTGGGCGCAGGACAAGAAGCAGGTGCGCAGCCTGCGCGATCCGCTCGGCCGCTTGGCAGCGCGCTATCTGGCGGCGGCCAAGCAGGGCGGCGCCGAGAGTGGGCCGCCGCTCGACCCGGTGTCGCGCTTCCACCTCGGCAACGGCGCCCGTATCGAGCGGTTGAACTATCTCGGCGACAGTTCGCCCAAGGGTTTCCGGCAGTCCTTTGGCCTGATGGTCAATTACCTGTACAGCCCGGAAGAGATCGAGACCAATCTCGAAGCCTTCGCCGGGCAGGGGGCCATCGCCATGTCGGCCGCTGTGCGCCGCCTGGCCAGGGCCAAGTAAGCGGCGACCGGCCGGTCGTCGCTACAATTGCCGCTTGAGTTTGCCGACGAGGAAGAAACAATGGCTGTTCGCGACATCCTGCGCATGGGCGATCCGCGCCTGCTGATACCGGCGGAACCGATCGCCGCATTCGATACGCCGGAACTGCACGCCCTGATCGCCGACATGATGGACACGATGGCGGCGGCCGGCGGCGTCGGTCTCGCCGCTCCGCAGATCGGCGTTGGCCTGCAGCTGGTGATTTTCGGCTTCGAGCGCAGCGTGCGTTACCCGGATGCACCGGCCGTGCCGTTGACCGTGCTGATCAATCCGATTATCGAGCCGCTGGGTCGTGACGAGGTCGCGGCCTGGGAAGGCTGCCTGTCGGTGCCCGGCCTGCGCGGCGAAGTCGCTCGTCCCGACCGCATCCGCTACAGCGGCTACGACCCGCAGGGGAATCGGATCGAGCGCGAGGTCGAGGGCTTTCACGCCCGGGTCGTCCAGCACGAGTGCGACCACCTCAACGGCATTCTCTACCCGATGCGCGTGCGCGATTTCTCGCGTTTCGGCTTTACCGACGTGCTCTTTCCGGAATTGGGCTAGCGGTACGCAGCCCTGTTCGAGACGTGTCGCTCAGGGCGAAGGTTTGCTGAACAGCGCGAGTGCGACGATCCCCGCAATCATGAAGGCGGTCCCGATCAGCCGCGACGGGAGCAGGGCTTCGCGCAACAGTCGCGTGCCCAAATAAACGCCGACCAACATCGACAGCTCGCGCATCGGCGCGACATAGCTGAGCGGAGCGCGCTGGACGGCGAAAAGGACGAGTAGATAGGCCAGCGGCGACAGTAGGCCGACGGCGATGATGTAGCGCCGGCTGCGCAGCCATTCGGCGCGCAGTGCCGGCATGTTGCGCAGTGCCTGCGGCGCGAGGATGACGGTGCGCAGGCCAAGGCACAGCACGTAGAAAAGAAGCGGAGAGAGGCCAAGTACCTTGATCGCCCAGCCGTCAATGACCATATAGGCAGCGATGCACAGGCCGGTCAGCGAGCCCCAGAATAGTCCGGCGTGGGCGCGCTCCGTCGTGGCACGGTGAATGCGGTGGGCGCCGGAGATCAGGAAGATTCCCGCCAGTAGCGCCAAAATGCCGATCCAGCCGGCCTGATTGGGCATTTCGCCGAGCAGGGCGATGGCTGCCGTAACCGAAAAAAGCGGGCCGGTGCCGCGGGCCAGCGGATAGACGACCGAGAAATCGCTGTTGCGATAACCTTGCTGCAGCACCAGCGAGTAGACAGCATGCATCAACGCACTCCCGGCAATGGCTGCCCAGGCAAGCCATGTCAGCGGCAGCGGATTCTCGTGCCAGGCCCAGACGGCGAAGGGCAGGGCAGCCGTGCTGGCGACCACGCCGAACAGGAAAACGAAAGGCAGGCCGCCAGAGGCCTTCTTGGCGAGCAGGTTCCACGCGGCGTGGCACAAGGCGCCGGTGATGACGAGAATCAGGGCAATCGAATCCACGGAACGGGGGGGGACAAGGCAAAAACGGCAGCGTAGCAAATCGCGCGCTGCGCGGCATCCGGAGAAATGTGGCGG
>CAMKYP010000071.1 GCA_946477505.1 uncultured Dechloromonas sp.
TCGCGAACTGATCGAGCGGAATCTCCGGTTGAACACCGCCATGCGCCGCCAGATCCTCCCAGAACGAAGCCGGAGCCCACCACTTGATGAACAGGCCGAAGGGAATGAAGTACATATTGGCAACGCAGTGTTCGAAGCCGGCCGCTACGAAGGCGGTGATCGGCATGAACATCGCCAATATCTTGTCGGTTATGCTGCGCGCCGCCATCGCCACCCAGGCCGCCAGGCAAACCAGCACGTTGCAGAGGATGCCGAGGAAGAAAGCCCTGTCCGCAGCCAGCGTGCTTTTTGCAGTGGCCAGATAGAGCGCGCTGGCGCCGACTTCGCCGTGCCCGAACATGTACTGGCCGGAGAGGAAGACGAGAGCTGCCGCCCCCAGCGCACCGACGAAATTGCCGCACCACACGGTCGTCCACACCCGCAACATGCGCCCGGTTCGCAGACGGCCGCTGGCCCAGGCCATGACCATCAGCGCATCGCTGGTAAACAATTGCGCGCCGGCGACAACGACCAGCATCAGGCCGAGGGAGAAAGTGGCCCCCATCAGGAGCCGCATGACCCCGTAGGGCAAATGGCCGGCCGCCCCCGCGATGGTCACTGTGGCGAACAGGCCGCCGAGGGCGATGAATGCCCCGCCCAGTATGGCAAGCCCCCAGATTATCCATAGGCTCTGTTTGGCTTTTTTAACCCCAGCATCTTCGGCTGCCTGGGCAACCGCTTCAGGCATCAGCGGATCAGGAAAAAAAGCTGCGGCCAACCCAGGTTTCACCACATCGTTAGAACTATCTGGTCCAATTTTCCGCAAGAGACCCCCATCGTTTTAAGCATTTGGACGAACTTCCTTGAGCATATCGAGGCGCACACATCGGCTATCCTCATCACCCGAATATTGGCAAATCAAGCCTCACCCATCCTTTGTCCAAGGACGCTAATCGTGTGTTTGGCGATCATCAGCTCTTCGTTGGTCGGTACGACAAAGACTGGCACTTTCGAATCCACGCCTGATATATCGAACGCTTTTCCAGCATTGGCCTCGGCACTGATTTTGACCCCCAGCCACGCCAGCCGCTCGCTGATCATGCTTCGAATCTGCGGTGAGTTTTCCCCGATGCCCGCGGTGAATACCAAGGCATCAAACCCACCCATGGATGAGGCCAATGCAGCAATCTCCTTGGCAACCCGGAAACAGAACAGCTCAACTGCTTGCGCCGCCTGCGGTTCGTCCGACTCCTGCAGTATTTTCATGTCGTTCGAGAGACCGGATACACCCAGCAAGCCTGATCGCCTGTAGAGCAAATCTTCGAGTTCATCCAACCCCATCTGCTTTTCACGCATCAGGTACAGGATCACTCCGGGATCAATGCTGCCGGTGCGGGTACCCATTGGCAAACCGTCGAGTGCGGAGAAGCCCATTGAGGTATCCATGCTCCGCCCGCCCTTAACCGCACAAATGCTGGATCCATTGCCAAGGTGGCAGATAACAATATGTTTATCGGCCAGATCGGGGCGTATATCCAGCAAATGCTTAGTCACATACTCATAGGACAAACCATGAAAGCCGTAACTACACACCCCTTCGTTGGTCAACTCCTGCGGCAGTGCAAAAGTTCTGGCAACCCACGGCTGATTACGGTGAAAAGCGGTATCGAAACATGCAACCTGCTCAAGATCAGGGTAGCTCTTCCCCAAAATACGCATTGGGGCCAGATTATGCGGTTGATGCAACGGTGCCAGCGGGATCAAACCGTAGAGCTCTTCAAGCAAATCCTGGGTGACCGGCATCGGTCTATCCAAAGACTGACCGCCATGCACGACGCGGTGGCCCACCGCTACGATGTCGTCATCAATCAAGGAGCTTTGGATCCATCGCAACACATACAGTAGTAACGTATCGCGGCACAGAGAATCTTTGTCATCCCAAACGTGCTCAGCCAGCGAACGGCGGTCGGCTCCCTTTGCTTCAAACTTCGCAGTGCTGCCGATACCCGATACTTGACCGGAAAGCAGTGTTTCCAGTTCAACGCTATCGGAACTTTGGCGAAAAACCGAAAACTTGAGGCTGGATGAACCAGCATTCAAAACGAGAATTGCAGACTTCTTGGCCATGATGATCCTCTTACTCAGGCTGCGCGCGCTTGCCGCGTTTCGCGGTTGGCGTTTGCAAGCAAAGCGGCAACCGCACAGGAGGCCAGGCGCGAACGCAAATTGTCCGCACGGCTGGTAAGAATGATCGGCACCTTGGCGCCAAGCACGATCCCGGCTGCATCGGCGTTGGCGAGAAAGGACAGCTGCTTTGCCAACATGTTGCCGGAATCGAGATCGGGTACCAAAAGGATATCGGCGACACCAGCAACAGGTGAACTGATGCCTTTGGTTGTGGCTGCTTCCGCAGAGATGGCATTGTCAAAAGCCAAGGGGCCATCAAGCACGCCGCCCTTGATCTGTCCACGCTCTGCCATCTTGCACAGCACGGCCGCCTCAAGGGTGGAAGGTATCTTTAGATTAATGTTTTCAACTGCAGAAAGGATTGCGACATTGGGCGTTTCGACCCCTAGCACCTTGGCCAGGTTAATGGCGTTCTGGACAATATGTGCCTTGTCTTCCAGACTCGGGGCAATATTGATCGCCGCATCAGTGATCAGCAGGGTGCGCTGATAGGTCGGGACGTTCATCACAAAAACGTGACTGATACGAAGCGGAGTGCGTAGTCCGTTTTCCTTTCGAACAACCGCCCCCATCAACTCATCGGTATGTAACGAGCCCTTCATCAAGGCTTCCACATGACCATCGCGGGCCAAAATGGCCGCTGTCTGGGCTGCATCGGGAGCAAACTCTACATCTACCAAGCGGTAACGACTGATATCGATCCCGTAGATTGTGGCAACCTCCTTGATTCTTGCGCTCGGGCCAACCAACACGGGGTCGATCAACCCGGCTTCGGCAGCCTCAACCGCCCCACGCAGGGAACTCTCATTGCACGGAAAGACCACCGCTGTCGGAGTAGGCTCCAGTGCATCACACTTGTGTAGCAGAGCATCATGCTGGTCGTGGTGGATCAGCTGAACCTCAGGCAAATCCAAGGTATCGCGATGCACTTTCAGCGTCGGTGCAATCACCTTGGCGATACCGGTCAAAATGGTCTTGCCACTCTGATTGACGCAAATACAGTCGAGAACCACCATATGACTCTCGGGATGCTTTTCAAGCACCGTCACGCTCGCGGTAACGACATCCCCTAAACCCACGGTATGTTGAAAGTTCAAATCTTGTCCGAGGTACACTGTTCCCGACCCAGGAAGCTTGGATCCCAATACACCTGAAATCAGGGCACCGGACCACATGCCATGCGCGATGATTTTTTGGTGGTGGGTTTTCTCCGCGTATTTCTGGTCAAGATGAACTGGATTGGTATTCCCCGATACCGTAGCGAACAGTTCGATATCATCCATCGTCAGTTCCCGGGACATGCTAGCCGATTGTCCAATCTGGATTTCATCGAACGGCACGTTGTCGAAACCAGCAACCAGCATTTCGTTATCGATACACGTCTGCCCGCCATCCCACCCCCTCTTTGCCAGGGTATTGGGACCAAGTCCTACTTTTGAAGCCAATTCTGCTAACACGCTATTCTCCCAATCGTCTTCTAATACTGCTGCAAAGGCGCCATCAGCACGCCAGTAATCCTGATGCTCGAAACGTCTCACGCGCCTGTTCGAGCTGTTCTTGTGACGGAGGCTGCACGCTCTCCAGTCGATAGTCCAAGCCAAGGTCTCGCCATTTGTGTTCCCCCAGCTTATGAAAAGGAAGAACGTCGACCCGTTCGACGTTTCCAAGCCCAGCCGCGAATGTCGCCAAGGAAGCAATTTCATTCATGTTGTCGGTCAGGCCCGGCACTAGGACATAGCGCAGCCAGACGGCTTTGTTGATGGCCGCCAGGTCTTCGGCGAACTGGATCGTCGGCGCGATCTCGACGCCGGTCAGTTTGTGAAAAAGCCGCCCACTGGCTGCCTTGATGTCGAGCAGCACCAGATCGACATCGGCCAGCAATTCGCTATCGGCCAGACTGCCCAGGTAACCCGAAGTATCGAGCGCCGTATGCAGCCCCATCGCTTTGCAACCATGCAGGATGGCTTTGCAGAACCGAGCCTGGACCAGGGGTTCGCCGCCGCTCAAGGTGACTCCGCCACGCTGGCGGATGAAGCCCCGGTAGCTGGCGATATCGGCCAGCACATCCTCTACCGGCGTCAGGGTGCCATCCTGGCGATGCCAGGTATCCGGGTTATGGCAGTACAGGCAGCGCAACGGACAACCGGAGAGGAAAAGCACGTAGCGAACGCCGGGGCCATCCGCCGTGCCGAAAGTCTCAGTGGAATGCACCCAGCCCTCCAGGCCGGCCGCTACCGCCGCTACCCCCGCAGGGGCAGGGGCAGCACGGCGCATGTTTGCGTTAATGGCTGGCATGGAAGGTACGGTTGATGACGTCAAGCTGCTGCTCGCGGGTCAGCTTGATGAAATTCACCGCATAACCCGAGACGCGAATCGTCAGTTGCGGGTATAGCTCAGGGTGATCCATCGCATGCAGCAGGGTTTCGCGATCGAACACATTCACGTTCACGTGATGTCCGTTGCTGGCGAAGTAGCCGTCGAGCATCGCCGCCAGATTGGCCACCCGCTCGCCCTCGGTTGGCCCCAGGGCGCTGGGCACGATGGTGAAGGTGTAGGAAATGCCGTCCTGCGAGCAGTCGTAGGGCAACTTGCAGACCGACGCCATGGAAGCCAGCGCCCCCTTGTGGTCGCGGCCGTGCATCGGGTTGGCGCCCGGCGCGAAGGGTTGTCCGGTCTTGCGGCCGTCCGGCGTATTGCCGGTCTTCTTGCCATAGACCACGTTGGACGTAATGGTCAGTACCGACATGGTGGGAACGGCATCGCGATAGGTGCGCTGCCCTTTCAGGTAACCCATGAAGGTTTCGACCACCCAGGTGGCGATGGCATCGACCCGGTCGTCGTTGTTGCCGTAAGTCGGGAAATCGCCGTCAATCGCGAAATCGGTCGCCAGGCCGCGTTCGTCGCGGATGACTGAAACTCGAGCGTAACGCATCGCCGACAGCGAGTCGGCCACCACCGACAAGCCGGCAATGCCGCAGGCCATCGTGCGCAGGATGTCGCGGTCGTGCAGCGCCATTTCAATCCGCTCGTAAGCGTACTTGTCGTGCATGTAATGAATGGCGTTGAGCGACTTCATATACACGCCGGAGAGCCATTCCATCATCGGCAGGAACTTGCCGACGACTTCGTCGTACTCCAGCACGTCGCCGGAAATCGGCGCGAATTCCGGGCCGATCTGCTCGCCGGTCAGTTCGTCGCGACCGCCATTGATGGCGTACAGCAGGGTTTTCGCCAGATTGGCGCGAGCGCCGAAGAACTGCATCTGCTTGCCGATGCGCATGGCCGAGACGCAACAGGCGATACCGTAGTCGTCGCCCCAGAGCGGACGCATCAGGTCGTCGTTCTCGTACTGGACGGAACAGGTATCGATCGAGGTCTTGGCGCAAAACTCCTTGAAGCCTTGCGGCAGCTTCTCCGACCACAGGACCGTCAGGTTCGGTTCCGGCGCCGGGCCGAGGTTGTAAAGGGTATGCAGGACGCGGAAGCTGTTCTTGGTCACCAACGAGCGGCCGTCTTCGCCGACGCCGCCAATCGATTCGGTGACCCAGGTCGGGTCGCCGGAAAACAGTTGGTCATACTCCGGCGTACGCAGGAAGCGGACGATGCGTAGCTTGATCACCAGGTCGTCCATCAGTTCCTGCGCTTGCGCCTCGTCAAGCAGGCCGGCGGCCAGGTCGCGCTCGATGTAGATGTCGAGGAAGGTCGAGATGCGGCCAATCGACATGGCGGCACCGTTCTGTTCCTTGACCGCGGCGAGATAGGCCAGGTAGGTCCATTGCACCGCTTCCCGCGCATTGGCTGCCGGGCGACCGATGTCGCAACCGTATTTGGCGGCCATCTGCTTCAACTCGTCGAGGGCGCGGAACTGCTCGGAAATTTCCTCGCGCTGGCGAATCACGCTCTCGGTAAATTCAACATTGTCGAGTTCGTGAAACTCCTGCTTCTTGAAGGCGCGCAACGCGTCAATCCCGTACAGCGCTACCCGGCGGTAGTCGCCGATGATGCGGCCACGCCCGTAAGCGTCGGGCAGACCGGTCAGGATGGCCGACTTGCGGGCCTTCATGATTTCCGGCGAATAGACATCGAAAACGCCGCTGTTGTGGTCCTTGCGGTACTTGGTCCAGATTTCGCTGACTGCCGGATCGCTCTTGAAACCGAAGGCTTCGAGACCGCCTTCGACCATGCGCAAACCGCCATTGGGCATGATGGCGCGCTTGAGCGGCGCATCGGTTTGCAAACCGACGATGATTTCGTTGGCCTGGTCGATATAGCCGGCGTCATGCGCCAAGATGCTGGAAGGACGATCGACCGAGACGTCGAGCACGCCCTTCTTCTGTTCCTGCTTCAACAGTTCCTGCATTTTTGCCCAAAGGGCGGTGGTACGCGCCGTGGGTGCAGCGAGGAAGGAACCGTCGCCGGCGTAAGGAGTGTAGTTGGCCTGAATGAAGCCCCGAACATCAACCTTAGTGGTCCATTCGCCCTGGGTAAAACCTTCCCACGGTTCCTGGCGGCTGCCGATCTTGAATAGTGCGTTCATGAGTTGCTCCTTGAAAGTAATCTGCTTGTGGCATGCGGATGGCCGACTGATTCAGGCGAGACATCCGGTCATTCCGGAAACGGCCGGGTCGGCCGTTTCCCTTTCATTCGGCGCTCAGTGGCGGTAACCACGGCGAGCGTTGTTCAGACTGCTTGGGTCAGCATGGCAGGCGGGATCGCCGAAGACTCGCCGCGGGCTTTCCACAAAACTGCCCAACGCTTCAACGATGCGACCAGGATGACGAAGCCGAGAATCAGCATCGACGAGGCGATCACCGCGTTGAACAGGCTGTACCCCTTGCCGGCGGCGTTGAGATAGACATTGCTGATCATCCAGTAGCCGGCGTAATTCACCGTCACGAAGAGATAGGCCAGCGGAATCAGGCAGGTCAGCGCGTAAATCCGCTTCTTCGAGAGGCGCATGACGATGGTGGCACCGATCATCAGGCCAACCGAGGCCATCAACTGGTTCGATACGCCGAACAAGGCCCACACCGAGCTGATGTCACCGGAGAGCAGGAGGTAGCCCCACAGGACGCAGGCGATGATGCTGGCGGTGATGCCGGCCGGCAGGGAGTTGAGATTCTTCATGGCCGGGAACAGGTCGCCCAGCAGGTCCTGGATCAGGTAACGCGAGACACGGGTTCCGGAATCGACGGCAGTCAGGATGAAGACGGCTTCGAACATGATGACGAACTGGAAGAAATACGCTGCCAGGTCGGAGAACCACGAGATCTTGGTGAAGATATAGGTCATGCCGACCGCCAGGGTCACGGCACCGCCGGTACGGCCATAAAGATCGAGGCCCATCTTTTCGCTCAATTCGGGCAGATCCACAACCTGCATACCCAGCGTCTTGAAGACTTCGGGCGTCGAGTTGATGGCGAAGTAATCGGCCGGATGCAGCGAGGTCGCAGCGATCATTGCCATGACGGCAACCATGCACTCAGCCAACATGGCACCAAAAGCAACCGGGCGAATGTCGGTCCATTTATCAACCAGCTTCGGCGTCGTTCCGGAACCGATGAACGCATGGAAACCGGAGATGGCACCGCAGGCGATGGTGATCGAAATGAACGGCCAAACCGAACCCTTGAGGATCGGGCCACCGCCATGAATGAACTCGGTCAGCGCCGGGAACTGGATGGTCGGATTGATGAAGACAACACCGACGACCAGGGCAGCAAAGACGCCGATTTTCATGAAGCTGGAGAGGTAGCCGCGCGGCGTCAGCAGCATCCACACCGGCAAGGCGGTCGCGAAGAAGGCGTAGATCGGCAGCAGCCAACACACGGTCGTCTTGTGCAGCGTCAGCCAGTCGCCAAGAGCGGTCCCCTGCAAATGCGGGCCGGCCGCCACTGAAGCAACCACGGCGGCAACGCCGAGGTAGGTAGCCCACTTCGACGAGCCGAAGAAACGCTCATACAAGCCGAGGGCAATGGCGATCGGCACGGTCATGAAGACCGCGAAGGTTCCCCAGGCATTGCGCTCGAGGGCGTGCACCACGACGATGGACAAGCCGGCCATCGTGATGGTGATGATGAACAGCATCGCCAGGCCGGTACTCCAGCCGGCCACCGGTCCGAGTTCGGCCTTGGCCACTTCCGACAGCGATTTGCCCTGATGCTTCATGGACGCGAAGAGCACGACCGTATCGTGCACCGCGCCGCCGATCACGGCCCCGACCAGCAACCAGATGAATCCGGGCAAATAGCCGAATTGCGCCGCGAGAACCGGTCCTACCAGCGGCCCCGCAGCGGCAATGGCTGCAAAGTGCTGCCCGGCGTTAACCCACTTTTTGGTGGGGACGTAGTTTTTTCCATCCTGCAATACGTGCGACGGTGTTACTTCGTTGTCATTCGCAGCCAAAACCTTGTTGACGAAAAATATCCCGTAAAAGCGATACGCCAACGCAAGGACACAGACTGTGACGATGACAAAATAGATCGCTTGGTCCATTTTAATCTCCTCAATATGTCGTGAACAGTTATTCACAAGCGACATACTAGGAGTCGAAAAATCACCCTTTCCGGTTTTCGGGAGAACGGTAATTAATCGGGAGCCAACGGCAAAATTCCGCATCCGAAAGGCGCCATACTTTTCGCCGCCTCAAGCTACTCCTGACGTGGAATGTCTCGCGCCCTTCACCATCTTTTACATGAAACAGCCGCTCAAGCTTGACTACTTGTGGGCGGCTCTGTGTATCCTAGGCGCCGTTTACTTCGTCTTCAGGACCTGAATGTCTACTCAAGTCGTCACCCGCCGCCTGACCCAGGGCGACCTCGCCAAGCTGTATGCGGCTGGCGAGAAGATCGTCATGTTCACCGCCTACGATGCCAGCTTCGCCCGCCTGCTCGACGGCGCCGGCGTCGAGTCCCTGTTGATCGGCGACTCGCTGGGCAACGTGATCCAGGGGCACGACACCACGCTGCCGGTCACCGTCGCCGACATCGCCTACCACACGGCAGCCGTCAAACGCGGCTCTGACCGCGCTTTCATCATTGCCGACATGCCCTTCGGCAGCTACCAGGAATCGCCGGAACAGGCTTTCCGCAACGCCGTCACGCTGATGGCGGCCGGCGCCCAAATGGTCAAGCTGGAGGGCGGCGGCGATATGGCGAAGACCGTCAAATTCCTCGTCGACCGCGGCATCCCCGTCTGCGGCCACCTCGGCCTGACGCCGCAATCCGTGCACGTCATGGGCGGCTACAAGGTCCAGGGCAAGGGCGAAGCCGCCGCCCAGCGCCTGAAGGACGATGCGCTGGCGCTGCAGGAAGCCGGCGCGACCATGATCGTCCTTGAAGCGATTCCCGCCGTACTGGCCGCCGAAGTGACGGCCATGCTGCACATCATCACCATCGGCATCGGCGCCGGCAAGGATTGCTCGGGCCAGGTGCTCGTCGTGCACGACGCCTTCGACATCCCGCCCGGCAAGAAAGCCAAGTTCGTCCGCAATTTCATGGAAGGCGCTTCGTCCGTCCATGACGCAGCCTGCCGTGCCGTCGCGGCCGTCAAGGATGGCACCTACCCCGGCCCAGAACACACCTACGCGGCCTGATCCCGGATAGCCGGGCACCAGACCCGGCCTTTCGACGCAAGAGACCTCAACATGCACATTCATTCCAGCATCGCCGACCTGCGTTCGGCCTTGAAGAACCGCGGCCGCATCGTTTTCGTGCCGACCATGGGCAACCTGCACGCCGGCCACATCAGCCTGATGGAACAGGCCCGCGCCCACGGCGACACGGTCGTCGCCTCGATCTTCGTCAACCGCCTGCAATTCGGTCCGAACGAGGATTTCGACAAGTACCCGCGCACCTTCCAGGCCGACTGCGACAAGCTGGCCGCCGCCGGCGTCGACGTGCTGTTTGCGCCGACCGAAGCCGATCTCTATCCGGAACCGCAAGAGTACGTCGTCGAACCGCCGGCCATCCAGCACGTGCTCGACGGCGAATTCCGTCCGGGTCATTTCCGTGGCGTCGCCACCGTGGTACTCAAGCTGTTCAACATCGTCCGGCCTGACACCGCGCTGTTCGGCAAGAAGGACTACCAGCAGCTGATGGTCATCCGCAACATGACCCGCCAACTGGCCTTGCCGATCGACATCATCGGCGGCGAAACGGTCCGCGCTGCCGACGGACTGGCCCTGTCGTCGCGCAATGGCTACCTCAGCGACGCCGAGCGTGCCGAAGCGCCGCGCCTGTATCGTCTGCTCAACGAGATTCGCGCCGCCGTCCGCGCCGGTGAGACCGACACGGTCAAACTGGAAAAAAAAGCGGTTGCCGAACTCGATGCCGCTGGTTGGAAAACCGACTATGTTGCGATCCGGCAACAGGCCGACCTATCCATGGCGACAGGCGTAAACGCCCCGCTGGTGGTGCTTGCCGCTAGCCGCCTGGGAGGCACCCGGCTCATTGATAACATTGAGATTTGATGCGGGCTGAATATCCATAATTATGCCCGTTGACAGAGGGGCTATTGTCGTTACAATGCGCTTCCCCCAACCTTCTGGATGAGTGAAACCATGCAGAGAACGATGCTGAAATCCAAGTTGCACCGCGTGACGGCGACCCATGCCGACCTGCACTACGAGGGTTCCTGCGCCATTGATGAAGACCTGCTCGAAGCGGCCAACATCAAGGAATACGAACAGATCGACATCTGGAACGTAAATAACGGTGAGCGTTTCACGACCTACGCCATTCGCGCCGAGCGCGGATCGGGCGTCATCTCGGTCAATGGTTCCGCAGCCCGCCGCGCTGCCCCGGGCGACATCCTGATCATCGCCACTTTCGCCGTGTACAACGAAGTCGAACTGGCCAAGCATGAACCGGATCTGATCTACGTCGATTCGCAAAACCGCATCGTGCGTCGCGGACACAAAATCCCGGTCCAGGCCGCCGCCTGATCGCGAATTTATTCATGCCTGAGAAAAACCCGCCGCATGGCGGGTTTTTCTTTTCTGTACAATGCCCTACAAAAATTTACACACCAAAGTTGGAGACAAACAATGGGCGTTGTTTTCGCAAAGACCCAAAAAGGGCATGACGAAATCGCCACGAAGGCCGGAGGGCTGTCGCCGCGCGTGCGACGAATCCTGATCTTCGTTGACGGTAAGCGAACAGTTGAAGAGCTGCGCGGCATGATCCTCGCCGATGACCTCCAGCACACGCTGGGCATGCTCGAGGAAGAAGGCTATATCGAGTTCCACGATCTGAAAGCCTCCCCCCAGGCAGCCACATCGCCGCCGCCGGCCAAGCTGCCTTCGATCACGGCCTTCGGCGACCTGCCGGCCGAGCTGGACCCGGTCCGTCTGCAGATGGCGCGCAATTTCATGACCAATACGCTCAATGCCTTCGTCGGTTCGCTGGGTACCAGCGGCCTGCTCGACCGCATCGAAAAGAGCGATGGCCACCAGGCACTGCGCGACCTGTACGACGAGTGGTATCACGCCATCGTGATGTCGCGCGACGGCAAGCGCGAAGCCGAGTCGCTGCGCGCCAAGCTGCTCAACGTCATCTAGACGCCAGCTACCCGCCCGAGAAAAAAGGCAGCCGAGGCTGCCTTTCCGTGTTCGCTCAGCTTTCCGTCGTAGCAGCGGCTTTCGGCTTGCGCGGCCGCGCCGGTCGCTTGGCCTTGGCCGGCTTGCCTTCGCCGGCAGCTTCTAGAGGCTGCGCTGCCTCGGCCGGGACATCGGCCGTTTCCGATGAGGCGCTCTTGCGCGGGCGACGGCCAGCGCGGCTCGGCTTGCTTTCCGCCTCGGGCTTAGCCACCTCGGGTGCGGGCATCGCCTCCGCCACCGCTGCCGGCTCGGCCGCTTTCGCTTGCTCCTTGTTCCGACCACCGCGACCACGCCGGGCATCGCGACGTGGCTTGGTATCGACGGCATCGGTTGCCGGAACGACTACGGCTGCGGGTGCTGCGTCAACAACCGGCTCGGGCTCGCTGACAGGAGCGGCAACGGAAGCGGGCTCGATCGCCGCTTCGCTGGCCGGCGCACGTTCGCGATCCCGGCCGTTGCGCCCGCGGCGTCCGCCCCGGCGGCGCTGGCCACCACCGGCCTCCGCTTCGGAAGCAGCGCCTTCGGTTTGCACCGGCTGCTCTTCGGTGGCTTCAACCACAACCGGTTCGACGGGTGCGCTTTCCATCGATGCGTCACCTTCGATAGCCACCGCCGGCCGCACCGGCGCCCGGAAGACAAAGGCTCCCTTGTCATCGCGGCCGAAGCCAAGCAACCCACGGCTTGCCGCCTCTTCCAGCAGGTTGCCGAAGCTGCGGAAACCGTAATAGCTTTCGTTGAATCCCGGATTGCGGCGCTTGACCACTTCCTTGAGCACGGACGCCCAGA
>CAMKYP010000072.1 GCA_946477505.1 uncultured Dechloromonas sp.
GGGTTTTACTACGCCAACCCGGAGGGTTATTGGCTGTATCGGCGGCCTTTGCCCATCACCTCGAAACGATTCATCGATCTGTTCATCGGATGGAATTTACCGGGTGCAAAGTATGGCCGGGCGAAGTACACCTCGTCTTTTCGCCTAAAAACCAAGCTGTGAAACACAGCTGAACACCATGCACCGCGGTTTGCCCCCCTGATCGCTCCGCCCCCCGACAAGCACTGGTTCCCGTCTCAAATTGCAGCCTTGCCGCCACAAATTAGGCGCGACCTACAGCGGCGGCAACCCGCAACGCTGCCGCGCCCGGTTGCAGGCGGCGTGCTCGACATCGAATTCCCGGCACGGTGACGGCCGGGCGTCGTAGAGGGTGCAACTGACCGCCACGCCGACCTCGCCGGCGAGCGCGATGCAACGTGGGGGCGAATCGTCGGTGCCGTGCATGCGGACGATGCTGGCGGTGACGGGAACGGTCAGCGCCGTGGGGACGCCTTCGCCCCAGGCGAAGGTGCCGCCGGACAGTTCGGCCGGGTGAAAATCGACGCGAAAGCTGGCGCAGCAGGCGCCGCAGCTTTGGCAAACGTTCATGGCAGGCTCACCCGGCAGCGCCAGAGTTCGTGGCCCGAAGCCAGGTATTTCTTCTCGAAGGGCGTAATCGGGTCGTCAGTGTGCCAAGGCTCAGCAGCCACCGCCTGACCGCTGAGCAGGGTCAGCGCCCGCGCCATTTCCTCGATGTAGATGCGCCAGTTGCTGCGGCATTCGAGTTCGCCGCCAAGCTGCCGCCACACGGGAAACACGGCGTGCCCGTGCCAGCGCCGGGCGAGATGGCCGATCTTCGGCCAAGGGTTGGGATAGAGGTTGTAGTGGCGGGCGAGACGCACGCCGTGCTCGGCGAGCAAGCGCCAGAAATCGACCAGATCGGCACGGATCAAGCAGGCATTGGCCGGCAGCTCCATAGGCTTGCCGCGGCCGATGCGGTCGCTGGACTGGTCGACACCGAGCACGAAGTGGTCGGAAAAGGCTTCGGCGATGCGCAGGGTGCTCCAGCCGACACCGCAGCCGGCGTCGAGAATGAGCGGCGCTGTTGGCTTCCAGGCATCGCGGGCGGCCATGGCCTGGGCGAAGGCGTCGCGGTTGTAGTCGAGGATGGGCTTGCGGAAGGGGTGCGCCAGATGGCGGCGGACCAGCCCGTCGAGATCGTCGTGCGGGCCGCTCTGGGCGCTGCTGATGAAGCGGGAGTTGCCTTCCATGGCCCTTGCCTCAGGCGGCGAGCAGGAGCTTGTCGGGCATGGCGTCGAGGATGCCAGCCTCGATCAACAGGCGGTCGATATCCTCGGCGGCCTTGACCGGGCGCAGCTGCTGGTAGAGCGCCTCCGCTTGCGGGTAATGGCGGCGCAGCAGCAGCAGCCACTGCTTGAGGCGGCCGCCGGCATGCACCGGCAGCACCCGCTCGCGCACGCCGCGCCAGTAGGTGGCGACCGAGGGCACGAGTTCTTCCCAGCCGCCGGTTTCCTCGCCCCGCACCTTGCGCGGCAGCAACGGATCGGCGAGCGCACCGCGGCCGATCATGACATCGGCGCAGCCCGATTCCATCTGGCACTGGCGAAAATCGGCCACCGTCCACACCTCGCCATTGGCGATGATCGGAATATTGACCGCCGCGCGTACGCGGTCGATCTGCGTCCAGCGCGCCGGCGGCTTGTAGCCATCGACTTTGGTGCGGCCATGCACGATCAGTTCGTCGACGCCGCCGGCCTCGATGGCCTGGGCGCAATCGACGGCCAGGCTGCTGTCGGCGATGCCGAGGCGCATCTTGGCGGTGAAGGGGATGTCGGCCGGCACCATCGCCCGCACGGCGCTGACGATGTCGTGCAGCAGTTGCGGCTCGCCAAGCAGCGCCGACCCACCGCGATGCCGGAAAACGGTAGGTGCCGGGCAGCCGAAATTGATATCGACGCCGGCCGGCCGGTGCTTGACCAAGCGCCGGGCATTGGCCGCCATGAAATGCGGATCGGACCCGAGCAGCTGGACGCGCATCGGCGTGCCGGAGTCGGTCAGGCTGCCGTTGTGCAATTCGGGGCAGGTACGCAGGAAGGTGCGATTAGGCAGCACGCTCTCGGTAACGCGGATGAATTCGCAGATGCCCCAATCGTAGCCACCAACGGCCGTGAGCACGTTCCGCATGAGCGGATCGGCAAGACCTTCCATCGGGGCGAGAAGAATGCGGGACATCGACGAACTTTCGGCAAGCGCTTGAAAAGGCGGCGATTATAATCCAGCCCATGCTGCGCATCGTCTTAGACACCAATGTCGTCCTCGATCTCTTCCACTGGGCCAACGTGGATGCCGTGCCGATCATGGCTGCCCTCGAAGCCGGCCGCATCACCTGCTTCGCCGACCGGCGCACGCTGGACGAGCTGCAACGCGTACTGACCTATCCCCAACTGAAGCTGACACCGGACATGATCAGCGAGCGCTATGCGCGCTACAGCGGTTTGGTGCAGGTCATTGCGGACGGCGAAGCCCCACCCTTGCCGCGCTGCAAAGACCGCGACGACCAGAAATTCCTCGAACTCGCCGCCCGCTGCGCTGCCGACATTCTGGTCAGCAAGGACAAGGCATTGCTCAAGCTGCGCGGACGGACCCGGCTCGCCTTCCAGATTCTCGGCCCAGCCGCAGCCTCGAAACGCCTCGGCGAAGTGGCCGGCAACGCACCACCCGGATTGCCGCGGGACACCCTGCCGGCCTGATACCTGGCGCCTGGGCCTGGTGCAAGCGCCGCAGCTCAGGGAACCCCATAAAACTCGTTGTCCGGCAAGGCGCCTCTGCGCGTCCTGAATATCTCACACCCCGCCTCTCGCCCTATGTTATTGTGCTACGCCAATAACATATTCAGCGTCGAGAACCCCTCGCCCATCCGGGGCTGATTCGTGGTCAATGACGCCCCCAGCCGCCATGGAAACGAGACACGAACCGTCACCGCCTACGTCGCGCAGATACTTGCCTTCCAGCCCGTCACTGATCGCCTTGGGACTGACCTTGGCACTGGCCGCCCTGCTCGGATACGACCTGCAGCAGTCTTATGCCCAGGCCCACGCCAATACGCTGGCCAGTGCGGAAAACCAGGCCCGCCTGCTGGAAAAACAACTAGCGGCCAGCGTCAGAAAGATCGACGTGGTTCTGCGCGAAGCGGTGCACGACTACGCACCGGTCGTCGCTGGCAACATCCTGCGAACGCGAGCGGAGGGAAACCGCGATTTGCTGAGGCGCGAAGCGGCACTCGAGGAAAGCCAGGCCAACAGCCTGCGCATTCTCGATGCGCAAGGCACCGTCCTCTTCAGTGCGGGAAACGACGGGACGCTACCAAGATTCAATGTCGGCGACCTGGCCTATTTTCAGGTTCAGAAAAACGGCAGAAAGCTGCCCATGATCATTTCCGATCCCATTCTGTCCCGCTTCTCCGGTCAGTGGGTCATGACCTTCAGTCGGCGCATCAACCATCCCGACGGCCGCTTTGCCGGCCTTGCACAAACCGCCGTTCGCACCGAGGTTTTCAAGAGCATCCTGAGCGAGGTCGACATTGGAAAGCGCGGGTCGATCATGCTTGTTTCCGACAATAACCTTCTGGTTGCCCGCATTCCCGAGGTGGGCGAGCGGACCGGAAAAATACTGACATCCGATGAAACGCCGGTGGCCGGAAAGGATGGAGACGATCAAGGATCGTACATCGCCGTTTCCCCCATCGATTCCGTCAAACGCATACATCACTTCAGAAAACTGGGAGAATTGCCGCTCAGCCTTGACATCGGACTGGCGCTCGAAGACTTCCTGACACCTTGGAAACAGAAAGCAACCCTGTATGCCGTCAGCTGGCTGGCATTCGGCTTTGGTTTGCTCGCCATGACCCGGCGCTTCAAGCAAAGAACCCGGGAAATCAACCATCTCAACCAGCGCTTGGCAGCCCAGATCGCGCAAGCGGAAGTCTCCAGCCAAGCCAAAAGCGAGTTCCTGGCCAGCATGAGCCACGAAATCCGCACGCCGCTCAATGCCATCATCGGCCTCACGCACCTGCTGCGCCGCGACAGGATCACGCCAGCGCAGTCCGAAAAGCTGGCGCGCATTGCCGGCGCCGCCGACCACTTGATGGCGGTGATCAACGATCTCCTCGACCTGTCGAAAATCGAGGCTGGCAAGCTGGAATTGGAGCCGGCCAACTTTTCTCCGGAAGAAATGCTGCAGCACATCAGCAACGTGGTCGTCAAGCGCGTGCAGGCCAAGGGGCTTGAGCTGGTCATCGATATCGGCGATCTGCCCCCCGTCCTGCACGGCGATGTCACGCGACTCGGGCAGGCCCTGCTCAACTTTCTCACCAATGCCGTCAAGTACACCGACAAGGGCTCGATCGTCCTGCGCGGCAAGATCGAGGATGAAGCGGACAACACGCTGCTGGTCCGCTTTGAGGTTCGGGATACCGGCTGCGGCATACCGGCCGAAGCCATGCCCGGACTCTTCAAGGCGTTTGAACAACCCGGCGCCACGGCACTCCGGCGGTTTGGCGGCAGCGGCCTGGGTCTGGCGATCACCCGCCACCTTGCCGGCTTGATGGGCGGCAAGACAGGCGCCACCAGCACGCCGGGCGAAGGCAGCACGTTCTGGATGACGGCCCGCCTGGGCAAGGCGCATCAGGAGCCACTTCCGCTCGAACCGGAACTGGCCGGGCGACGGGCGCTGGTTGCCGACGACCTGCAAATCACGCAGATGGTGCACACCCACCTGCTCACCCAGATCGGCCTGGCCCCTGAGGCAGTGGCCTCGGGCAAAGAGGCTATCGCGGCCATCCTGCAGGCGGATGCCGAGAACGATCCGTTTTCGATCCTGTTGCTTGACCTGCTGATGCCAGACCAGAGCGGCATGGATACCTTGGCTGCAATTCAGAAGCTGAACCTGAAACGCCCGCCGGCATGCATTCTCGTCACCGCCTCGGGAGACAGCAGCATCGCCATGTCGGCACGCGCCGCAGGGTTTGCCGATGTGCTGGTCAAACCGATCAACAAGGCGATCCTGCAGAAAGCGATCATCCCGATTTTTTCCCGCGCGCCACAGTCTGCCACCACGCCCGATGCCCGCCCCGACCTTCGCCTGCGCTGGGAATATGGCGGCACGAAAGTGCTGCTGGTCGAGGATGAACCCATCAACCAGAGCATCATCAACGAATTCCTCAGCGAGGCCGGCATGGCCGTCACCGTCGCCGACGACGGTGAAATCGCCGTCGCACTGGCGGAGGCACGGCATTTCGACCTGATACTCATGGATATCCAGATGCCCGTTCTGGATGGCCTGGCGGCTACCCGGAAAATTCGCGCGATCGGCGGCTACGGCGACGTCCCGATCATCGCCATGACCGCCAACGCAGCAGCCGAAGATCGCAGCAAGTGCCTGCAAGCCGGCATGACCGATTTCATCGGCAAACCGGTCGAGCCGAACCTGCTGTTCACCACGCTCCTGAAGTGGCTGGCTCTGCAGAAGGCTTGATCCGTCGACACCTCACGCTACGGACAAGCATCGACTCGGCGCGTTCCTTACGGAACAGCCGGCGGAATCCACTACAATCCGGCAATCTCCCATTGCAGGATTTCCATGAAGCCGTTCATCCCTTTGCTGGTCGCCGCACTGACCATGTTCTCCCCCGCCCAGGCCAAAACCCCGGGAGAGGTCGACGTCGGCAGTACCCTGCGCGACCTGCCGATGCAGGGGCTGAATGGACCGACAAAAAAGCCCTCGGACTTCAGGGGAAAACCGCTGATCATCAACGTCTGGGCCAGTTGGTGCGGTCCCTGCCGAACCGAGATGGGCTCGCTGGACCGACTGGCCAAGCGCTACGCCGAGCAATTCACGGTCATCGGCATATCGACCGACGACTACCCGCAAAACGCCCGGATGTTCCTGCAAAAATCCGGAACATCGTTCCCGATGTTCATCGATGACAAACCCTGGCCGCTTGAGAACATGCTGGGCGCCAATCGCCTGCCGCTGACCGTTCTGGTCGACACCGACGGCAAGGTGCTCGGCAAGTATTACGGCGCCCATGAATGGGACAGCCGCGAGGCCGTCGAGGCCATCGCCAAGACCTTCAGGCTCAAGCTGTAGAAACCTCGCCTGCGCGGCGGCGGAATACCCAGGTCGTCGCATCCGACATCTCCGGCACGTAAGCGTAGCCGTCGCTGTCGAAGGCCTTGAGCCCCTCGGGATCGACCAACCGGTTCGCGATGGCATAGCGGGTCATCAGGCCACGGGCGCGCTTGGCGTAGAAGCTGATGATCTTGTACTTGCCGCCCTTCCAGTCCTCGAACACCGGCTGAATCACCTCACCCCGGATCTTGCGGCCGACGGCCGCCTTGAAATACTCCTCCGATGCGAGATTGACCACCACCGGCCGCGGCATGGTTTCCAGTTCGGCGTTGATCGCATCGAGCAGGGTTTCGCCCCAGAACGCGTACAAATCCTTGCCGGCCTTGTTGACGAATTTCGTTCCCATCTCCAGGCGATAGGGCTGCATCAGGTCCAGCGGCTTCAGGATGCCGTAGAGTCCCGACAGGATACGCACATGCTGCTGGGCGAATGCCAGATCGTCGGCACTCAGGGTTTTGGCCGCCAGCCCATCGTAAACGTCGCCATCGAAGGCCAGCACCGCCTGCTTGGCGTTTTCCGGCGAAAAGGGCAAGGACCAGCCGGCATAGCGGTCGAAATTGAGCAGCGCCAGCGGATCGGACAAACTCATCAGTTTGGCGATGTCGGCCGGCGACAGCTTGCGCAACTGCTTGATGAGGGTCTCCGATTGTTTCAGGTAACCGGGTTGGGTAAAGGCCGCCACATGCGGTGGTGTTTTGTAATCCAGCGATTTGGCTGGCGAAAGAAAGATGAGCATGGCTGCTTTACGAAAAATACCAAGATGGAATTGCGCGACATTTTACCGATGACAGCGCTTCCGGACGAACAGTGGACAGGCGCCCACCGCGGTTCGACGACTGCACAGGTGAATAGCCCGTATTTTGATACGATGCTGCCCTTGATATTCATGACGTGCACATTTCCCGTTGTTCTGCGGAGACTGTCTTGCGCTTACTCGCCCCACTGCCTTTCCTCTTTCTCGCGGCCTGCGCCACCGTCGCCACGCTGCGCCTCGACGACCGGTTCGGCCCGGCCGATCCCGCCCGTTTCGACCGCCTGCCGGCCACGTCGGTCGATGCCCCCGACTACTGGCGCGATGTCCGCCCTGTGCTCGACAGCCGCTGCGTCACCTGCCACGCCTGTTACGACGCCCCCTGCCAGCTCAATCTTGCCAGTTACAGCGGCCTGACACGCGGCGCCAGCACCAGCCGGGTGTTTGCCGACCGCCTGCTGGCCGGCGAGCCGACACGACTCGGCATCGACGCCCAAACCAACGTCCAGTGGCGCAACATGGGGTTTTTCCCGGTCCTCAACGAACGCCTGCAGACGCCGCAAGCCAACCGCGAAGCGAGTGCGATGGCCCGTCTGCTCGCCCTCAAGCAGGCCCACCCCGGCCCGGATAGCGGGCCGCTGAACGACCCGGATCTCGATTTTTCGCTCAATCGCGCGCAAATCTGCGTGCCAACCGAAGGTTTGGATGAGTATGCACGCCGCCACCCCACGCGCGGCATGCCCTTCGGCCTGCCGCCGGTCAGCGCCGACGAACACGCCACGCTCACCCGCTGGCTGGAGGCCGGCGCCCCCTATCGCCCGGCGCCGCCGCCACCGGCCGCCGTACTGCGCGAGCTTGCCGACTGGGAAGCCTTCCTCAACGCCGACGATGCCAAGAGCCGCCTCACCGCCCGCTACATCTACGAACACTGGTTCATCGGCCAGCTGTGGTTTGCCGCGCAGCCCGGCACCTATTTCGAGCTGGTCCGCAGCCGTACGCCGCCGGGCCAGCCGATCGATCTGGTCGCCACCCGCCGCCCCTACGACGACCCGGGCGTCGACCGCGTGTGGTATCGCCTTCGTCGCATCGAATCCACGCCAGCAGCCAAGACCCACATGCCGATGCAGTTGGACGCGGCACGCATGGAACGCCTGCGCGAGTGGTTCCTGAAGCCTGACTACACCGTGACACACCTGCCCGGCTACGATCCGGAAAGTGCGGCCAATCCCTTCATCACCTTCCGCGACCTGCCGCTCGTTGCCCGCTACCGACTGATGCTCGATGAAGCCCAATTCACCCTGGCCGGTTTCATGAAAGGCCCGGTCTGCCGCGGCCAGTTCGCGCTCAACTCGATCAACGATCACTTCTGGGTCTACTTTGTCGCCCCCAACGACAAGAGCTCCCAGTTCATGCAGGCGATCATCGATGCCGCCAGCCCGGTGCTGCGTCTCCCCGCCGAACGCGACAGCACGGCCGGCCTGCTGGCCTGGCAGGAATATTCCCGCCTGCAGCGCAAATACACCGAGGAACGCAGTCGAATCACCGCCAAGTTCAAGTACGGCGACACCCGCCCGACGCTGAACGACATCTGGGACGGCGATGGCAGCAACCCCAACGCCGCGCTCACCGTCTTCCGGCATTTCGACAGCGCGTCGGTGATCAAGGGGCTGGCCGGCGAACGGCCGCAAACCAGCTTCCTCATCGGCTACCCGGTCCTTGAGCGCATGCATTACCTGCTGGTGGCCGGCTTCGACGTCTACGGCAACATCGGCCACCAGCTGGCCACCCGCCTCTATATGGACTTCCTGCGCATGGAGAGCGAGCTGAACTTCCTCGCCCTGCTGCCGATCAAGGATCGCCAGCCGGTTCTCGACCACTGGTATCGCCAGCGCAGCAAGCCGCACAATGACTACCTCGCCGATGCCGCCCGCTATTTTCCGCTGGAAACCGGCATCCGCTACCGCAGCAAGGATACGTTGAACGAGCTCTACGACCTGCTCGCCCAACGCACCGCCAAAACCCGTGACCGCTCGAGGGAACTGGCGGCCAGCGGGCTGCCGGAAAGCGAACTGGCCGCCCTGCGCCGGCTGTCCGCCATCCGAGGCCTGGCCGCATCGCAGATGCCGGAGGACAGCCTGCTCGTCTATCGGCCGGCGGTCGGCAAACCCCGGGTC
Organism: uncultured Dechloromonas sp.; assembly: GCA_946477505.1. Taxonomy (GTDB): domain Bacteria; phylum Pseudomonadota; class Gammaproteobacteria; order Burkholderiales; family Rhodocyclaceae; genus Azonexus. Next base: position 9,115 of record CAMKYP010000072.1, read on the forward strand.
TTTTCGCTGATCCGCAACAGCGCCCACACCAATGTCGCCGAAATCTTCAGCGAGGCCGACCGTCGGCTTCCCGATGAGGACACGCTGCTGGCCTTGAACGGCATCGTCGGCGCCTACCCGAATGCGATTTTCGCCATCGACCCCCAAAATGCCCACCGCTTCGCCGACGCCGTCGCCGCGCTGCGCAGCGCGGCCGACCTGGCCCGCCTGACCGACACCTACGGCATACGCCGCACCGACCGGCGCTTCTGGCCGACCAGCGACGCCATCCACGACGACTACCGGAACTCGCGGCCAGTCGAATTCGGCATCCTCGACTACAGCAGGCTGGAGAATCATTGACCGGAATCGGCGCCACGGCGGGCAACAGCCTCGCGGCGCCGATTGAGCCGCGCAAGCCGATACGCGGCTGGTAAAATCCCGTTTTTGTATTTTCTGGATCACCAATGAAACGCACCCGCTTTGGTTCGCGCGACCGACTTTCCCGCGAAGCGGCAGAACTGCAACGCCTGGCCACCGGCCTTTCCGAATCCGGCGGCAAGCTGGAGGACAGCTACTGGGAAAGCCAGCTGGCCGAAGCCGTCGACAGTCTGCTCAAAAATGGTGCCGAAGACGACATCAACACCGCCCTCGACCGCCTGTTCGAGGCCAACCCGCGCGCCCACGACGAACTCGCCGACATGGTCGAGTCGCGCGCCGAAACGCATCGCCTGGAAACCTCGGGGCAGGCATTCGACATGCAGTTGTTCGCCGCCCCGGTTCTCGCCTGGTCGCGCTTCTCCATCCCCGCCAGCCCGCTGCCCCAAAGCACCCTGCAGGCGCTCACCGTGCAACTCGGCGCCCATGTCTTCGGCGGCGACGCCAAGCTGGCACTGGCCGACTTCCTGTTCAGCCCGGACCAGTTGCCGCGCAGCTTCTGCGACACCTGGCAATTGACCAAGCAACTGGGCGAAGCGGCGCTGGCCGGCGGCCACCTCGGCATCGACACGGCCGGCATGCCGGAAACCAACCGCTTCCTGTCCGATGTGCGCTATCTCGTCGGCGCCATCGCCGTGCCGCGCGGCAAGCCGCTGTTCCGCTGGAACGAGGCCGACGGCAACCGGGAGACGGCGCTCAAGGAATGGCTCAAGCAGGGCAGCCCCAACCTCGAACCGCTGCTCACCGGCTGCGCCTGGCAGCCGCTGCTGCCGGACGCCTACCATGCCGCCTGCCGCAATGCCGACAAGCTGTCGCGCCCGTATTCGCTGAAAGCCTCGGTCGCCTTCCTGCAGACCATGCTCGGCCTGATGCCGGCCGACATCCGCGCCGTCGTCGGCCCGTGCTATGACCGCCGGATGGAGGAATACCGCGTCAGCCTCGGGCCGAAGACCGGCGACGAGGTCTACCACGGCATCGTCTGGCCGCTGCTCGGCGCCGAGGACGAAGCCACCGACGCGGCCGGCGAAATCGAAGCCGTGCTGCGCGAAACCGGCGTCAAGGAAGTGCTCTTCCTCGACCACCATTTCCCGATGGAATTCTGCGACGACTGCGGCGCGCCGCTCTTCCCCAATCGCGAGGGCGAGCTGGTGCATACCGAAATGCCGGAACAGCCGACCGGCGGCGGGTCGCAGATCCTGCACTGATGGGCAACACGAACAACCGGGATTGGCTGGCCCGCAGCCAGGCTGCGGTGTGGCACCCCTGCACCCAGATGCAGCACCACACCCAGCCGGGTTCGCCGGCCTACCTGCCACTGGTGCCGATTGCCCGTGGCGAAGGCCCCTGGTTGTTCGACTTCGACGGCCAACGCTACCTCGACGGCATCAGCTCCTGGTGGACCAACGTCTTCGGCCACGCCAATCCGCGCATCAACGCCGCGCTCAAGGAACAGCTGGAAACGCTGGAACACGTGATGCTCGCCGGCTTCACGCACCAGCCGGTGGTCGAACTGTCCGAGCGCCTGAGCGCCTTGACCGGTGGCGCCCTCGGCCACGCCTTCTACGCCTCGGACGGCGCCTCGGCCACCGAGATCGCGCTGAAAATGAGCTTCCACTACTGGCGCAACGTCGGCCGGCCGGAGAAGGCCGAATTCCTGTGCCTAGCCGGCAGCTACCATGGCGAGACGGTCGGCGCACTGGCCGTCACCGATGTCGCCATCTTCAAGGATGCCTACGCCCCGCTGGTGCGCGCCGCCACGGTGATCCCATCGCCCGATTTCCGCCTTGCCGAAGACAGCGAAACGCCGGCCGATGTCGCCCGCCGCGCGGCTGCAGCACTGGAAAGCCATCTCGAACAACACGGCGAACGCATCGCCGCGCTGATCGTCGAACCGCTGGTCCAGGGCGCCGCCGGCATGGCGATGTACGACCCGGAATACCTACGCCTTGCGCGCCAGCTGTGCGACCACCACGAGGTGCACCTGATCTGCGACGAAATCGCCGTCGGCTGCGGCCGCACCGGAACCTTCTTCGCCCATGAGCAAGCGGTGATCGATGGCAAACCCATCCGCCCTGACCTGATGTGCCTGTCGAAGGGCATTTCCGGCGGCTACCTGCCGCTGTCCATCGTCCTGAGCAGCGACACCATCTATGGTGCCTTCCTCGACGACTCGGTGGCCCGCGCCTTCCTCCACTCGCACAGCTACACCGGCAACCCGCTGGCCTGCCGGGCCGCGCTGGCCACGCTCGACATCTTCGAGCAGGACGACGTGATCGCCGCCAACCGCCTCAAGGCCCGGCACATCGGCGACGCCCTAGCCCCCCTGGCCGACCACCCGCAAGTGCGCCACCTGCGCCAACGCGGCATGATCGCCGCCTTCGATGTTGCCACCGACGACCCGCACTTCTCGCGCAAGTTCTACCGCGCCGCCCTCGACCGCGCAGCGCTGATCCGCCCCATCGGCAACACGGTGTACCTGATGCCGCCGTACATCGTCGGCGACGATGACATCGCGCATCTGGCCCGGGCTGCCCAGGGCGCCCTGGAGGAGACCTTGCGATGATCGAACAGGATTTGCAGCGCGAACTCGCCGAGCTGGCTGCCGCCGGCCTGACCCGCCGCCGTCGTGTGCTCGATTCGCCGGCCGGCCGTATCGCCACGGTCGATGGCCGGCAAGTGCTCAATTTCGCCAGCAACGACTATCTCGGCCTGGCCGGCAATGCCGGGATCGCCCGCGCCCTGGCCGACGGCGCGCTGCGCTGGGGCGCCGGCAGCGGCGCCTCGCATCTGGTCAGCGGCCACCTGACGCCGCATGAACAATTGGAGCAGGAAATCGCCGCCTTTACCGGCTTCCCGCGCGCCCTGACCTTCTCCACCGGCTACCTGGCCAATATCGCCGTCACCCCGACGCTGGCCGGCCGTGGCGATGCGGTGTTCGCCGACAAGCTCAACCATGCCTCGCTGATCGACGCCATGCAGCTGGCCAAGGCCAACGGCGCCGAGGTGC
>CAMKYP010000073.1 GCA_946477505.1 uncultured Dechloromonas sp.
GCGGGAACTTGGCGCAGGCGATGGTTTCGAGATCGTTTTGGCCGCTGCCGTGGCGCCAGTTGCCGGGGCGGATTGCCGGTGTGTCGCGCTTCAGCTCGGGAGCGCCGAAGATGGCGGCGGTTGGAACGTGTGCTTCCGGATGCACGACCAGATAGCTCTCGGCCGGTAGCGTGACGTCGGTGAAGGCTTCGCCGATGCCTTCGGCGAAGGTATTACGGCCATGCACGAAGACCGGTACGTCGGCGCCCAGCGTCAGGCCGAGTCGTTCTAGTTGCGGTCGGGTGAGGCCGGTCTGCCACAGGTGGTTGAGGGCGAGCAGCACGGTGGCGGCGTCGGAGGAGCCGCCGCCGAGCCCGCCGCCCATTGGCAACTGCTTGTCGAGGTGGATGGTGGCGCCCTGGCGGCAGCCGGTGGCCTGTTGTAGCAAGCGCGCGGCGCGTACGGTCAGGTCGCCGTCGGCCGGGATGCCGGGAATGGGGTTGGCGAGCGCGATATCGCCATCGCTACGCGGATCGAAGCGCAGCGTATCGTAGCGGTCGATGAAGCGGAAGACAGTCTGCAGCAGGTGGTAGCCGTCGTCGCGCCGCCCGACGACGTGCAGAAAGAGGTTCAGTTTGGCGGGGGCGGGCCAGTCGCTGTCCCAGGTCCGGCGGTTCATGGCGTTTCTCTCCATTCCTCGATGCGCAGCTTGAGTTCGACTTCGCCGGGGCGGACGATGGTCAGGCGTGCGGGCAGGGCTGTGGCGCGCTCGTCGTCGTAGGTGTAATCCACCTGCCAGCCGGCTTCGCTCAATCGGGCTGGGCGGCCCTGTTCGTCGGGTTCGATGGTGGCCGAGTGACCGCTGCGGCCGAGTAGCCAGGCGGGCAGCCGCGCTACCGGCAGGGGCAGACCGGTGGCCGCGATCATGAGCTCTTCAGGGTCGGCTGATTCTCTCTCCTGGCCGTCGCCTGTGCGCAAGGTGGCGCGCTGCGGGGTGATATCGATTTCGGCCAGGCCGTAACCGAGCGGGCTGGCCAGCAGGACGCGGTCGCGTTGTTCTGTATGGACCCAGGTCAGGCGTCCGTTGGCGCTCTGGGGCGCTTGTCCGGAAGGGGGGGCGCGCAGGGCAAAGCGCGCCTCCAGCGCAAAGTCGCGGATGCTGTCGCGTGCAAGCGGTGCGGCGGGAGGGAGCGCGGCGCAACTGGCCAGCAGGCCGATGGCCAGTATCGCGATGGAGCGGAGAATCAAGGCCGGTGTTAAGGCAGGAGTTTCTTGACGGTGCTAGCCAGTGCCTCGTTGTCCGGATAGGCCTTGTAGGCGTCGCGCAGGATACGCCGGGCCTCGTCCTTGCGCTCCAGCGTCCACAGGACTTCACCCAGGTGGGCGGCGATTTCCGGGTCAGCCTTGATCCGGTAGGCACGCTCCAGCGTCTGCAAGGCCTCAGCCAACTTGCCTTGGCGATAGAGTACCCAGCCCATGCTGTCCATGATGAACGGATCTTCGGGGGCCAGCGCGAGGGCCTTGGCGATCAAGTCGTAGGCTTCGGGAAGCCGGAGATTACGCTCGGCCAGCGAATAGCCGAGTGCGTTCAGGGCATGGGCATGATCCGGCTTGAGTGCCAGCAGGTGCTTGATGTGTATTTCCAGCAGCTCGGGTTTGCCGATCCGTTCAGCCGTCAGCGCGGCTTCGTAGAGCAGCTCGATATCGTTCGGTTGGGCGCTCAGCGCTCGGTCGAGAACGATGTAGGCATCGTTGTGGCGTCCGGCTTCGCGCAGTAGTTGCGATTCGGCCAACGCAAGCTGGGTCCGTTCGGCGGGCGTGCCGCCACGCGTGTCGCGCAGCAAGGACCGCGCTTCGTCGAGCTTGCCTTGCTGCATCAGAATCTGCGCCGCGCGCGAGCGGGCTGGGACGTATTGTTCGCCACCCGCTACCTGGCGATAGTGGGTGAGCGCGGCATCCGGCTTCTTCTGTTCCTGATCCAGTTGGCCCAGGAAGAAATGGATGGTGTTCTTGTCCGGAAAATCAGTTTGCAGCAGATGCTCCAGCTGGCTGCGGCCGGTGGTCGTGTCACCTTGCTGCAGCGCGAGCATGGCGACCGGGTAGATCACATCCGGATTGTCAGGGTTGGCGGCAATCAGGCGATCGAAATGATGACGCGATTCGTCGTAGCGTTTTTCGCTGATCAGTAGACGAGCCAGGGTCAGGCGGGCGTCGTTGGCGTTCGGGTTGCGGCCGACGAATTCGTCTAGGCTGTCAATGGCGGTTTTGGCCGACTGTCTGGCCTGGAGCTGGGCGCGGGCGATGGCTGCGGTTTCCCAGCCGGGGCGCAGTTGCAGCGATTTTTCGGTTTCGATCAGCGCGCGCAGGTTGTCTCCGGCGTTGGCGGCGGCCTGGGCCATGGCGAAATGCGCTTCCGGCAGCGTGTCGTACGGGGCGGCGACCTTGTCGATCAGGCTCTGCACGGCTTTTTTGTCATTGATTTTGCCGAGCATGCGGTTGAGGTGCAGCAGGTTGCTGCTGACGTTCGGCTTGTCCTGTTCAAGCAGGGCAGCCAGTTGCGGTGCCAGGTCGTCGAGACGGTTGGCCATGACCAACAGCGAGGATTGTGTCTGGCGGGCCTTTGCCGAGTCTGGCTCGATTTCGAGCCAGAGTTTGGATAGCTCCAGCGCGCGGTCGTATTGGCGCGCAAAACCGGCGATCTCGGTCGCCCGGGCGATGACCTTGGGATCGCGCGTGCGCACGGCAAGATCTGACCAGGCATCGGAGCCCAGCTTGGGGTCGCCGCGTTGCAGCGCGAATTCGCCGACGAGTGCCTGGAAGACGGTACGGGCCAAGATATCCTCGCTCGAAGCGGGGGCGGCGGCTCGCTTGCTGCCTGAGCGTGCGGGCGGGTCGCCGGCTGCCAGGCCGAGTCCGCTATGGGTTAATCCCAGCGCGAGGGTGAGGGCGGCGACGAGGAACTTCGATGACATGGACGGCTTTCGGTCGAGGGTGGTGCGAATCTGGTGCTTGGAACGCATAGAATCCAATTAGTTTTGCGATGTTATTTGGGTTTGCGCGGAGGAACAAGCAATGCCGGAGTTGCCGGAGGTTGAAGTCTGTCGTCGCGGTATCGCGCCGGAACTGGTCGGGGAGGTCGTGCGGGGCGTGGTGATCCGGGTGCCGAGGTTGCGCCACGAGATTCCCGGGTTCCTGGTTGATCTGTTGCCGGGGTGCGAGATTGTTGCCGTGCGGCGGCGCGCCAAGTACCTGCTGATTGATTGCCGAGGGCGCGGCGTCGAGGGCTGCCTGATCATCCATCTGGGCATGTCGGGCAACCTGCGCTTCGTACCGCACGATCTGCCGCCGGAGAAGCACGATCATTTCGATCTGGTCCTTGCCGGCCAGATACTGCGTTTTGCTGATCCTCGTCGCTTTGGAGTCGTTTTGTGGCAACCGGGGCCGCCTGTCCAGGCCGAGCAGCACCCCTTGCTGGCCGCGCAGGGGCTCGAACCGCTGTCCGACGCGTTTACCGTCGACTGGTTCCATGCCGCCCTGGCGCGCCGTAGTGGTCCGATCAAACCGGCCCTGATGGATAGCCATCTGGTGGTCGGAATTGGCAACATCTATGCCTCGGAGAGCCTTTTCAGGGCCGGGATTTCGCCTTTGCGGGCAGCGAACCGGATTAGCCGGGATCGCTACGGAATCCTGGTGCCGGCCATCCGCGAAACGCTGTCGGACGCCATCGCCGCCGGCGGCAGCAGCATTCGGGATTATGTGCATAGCGATGGCGGGGCCGGGTGTTTCCAGATTCAGGCCGGGGTTTACGACCGCGCCGGCGAACCCTGCCTGCGGTGTGGCGGCGTGGTCAAACAAGTTCGCCAGGCCGGGCGCAGTACCTATTACTGCCCGGGGTGTCAGCATTAAATCTCTTCTGCAAGCCTCTGTTTTTATGCTAGATTGAGAATTCTGTTAGCACCCGGGAATGCAATTATGTCGCTGGCTGATCAATTTGCCGCCTATTCTGCCTGGCGCTCGCGCCTTGCCGCCAATGTGGGCGAACTCCAGAGCTGGCTGGGCCAAAATGAACTATCCGACGCCCAGAGCGACCTGCGTCTGACCCAGTTGCTCGAGCGGCTGCGCGAAGATCGCCTGAATGTCGCGTTTGTCGCCGAGTTCTCGCGCGGCAAGTCCGAGCTGATCAATGCCATTTTCTTCGCCGACTACGGGAACCGCATGCTGCCGTCGTCGGCTGGCCGGACCACGATGTGTCCGACCGAACTCCTGTTCGACGGCAACAAGCTGCCGTGTATCGAGTTGCTGCCGATCCAGACGCGCTCCTCGAATTCCAGTGTCAGTGAATACAAGCGTTTCCCCGACGAATGGACGCAGGTGGCGCTCGATACCAACTCGCCGGATGCGATGCAGGATGCCTTGCGCCATGTCAGCGAGACGACCCGGGTAACGCCGGCAGAGGCGACGCGACTGGGGTTTGCCGTCGGCGAGGCGCAGGCCGATCTGTACACCGTCGGCGAAGATGGCCTCGTCGAGGTACCGCGCTGGCGCCATGCCATGATCAACTTCCCGCATCCCTTGCTCAAGCAGGGACTGGTCATTCTCGATACGCCGGGCCTGAACGCCATCGGTGCCGAGCCGGAACTCACCTTGTCGCTGCTCCCCAATGCGCACGCCGTACTCTTCATTCTGGCTGCCGACAGCGGGGTGACGCAATCGGATATGGCCATCTGGCGCGAGCATATCTGCGGTGGCGGCGTAGCCAGGCGTGGCCGCATGGTCGTTCTGAACAAGATCGATGGTCAGTGGGACGAGTTGAAAACGCAGGATGAGATCAATGCCGAAATCCAGCGCCAGGTCGAGACGAGCGCGAACATCCTCGAATTGCCTGTCGGTCAGGTGTTCCCGGTGTCGGCCCAGAAGGGCCTGGTCGCCAAGATCAACGGCGATGCTGCCTTGCTGGAAAAGAGCCGTCTGCCTTTGCTGGAGGCGGCGCTGTCCAAGGAACTGATTCCGGCCAAGCGCGACATCGTTTGCGACAGTACGGAAGGCGAGTTTGGCGATGTCAGTCGTCGCGTGCGCGGCCTGCTCGATTCGCGGATGGACGGCTTGCGCGAGCAATTGACGGAACTCACCGAATTGCGCGGCAAGAATAAGGGCGTCGTCGAATACATGATGGGCAAGGTGCGGGCGGAAAAGGACGAGTTCGAATCCGGCCTGCAGCGTTACTACGCCGTGCGCAGCGTGTTCTCGACGTTGACCAACAACCTGTTTGGCCATTTGGGGCTCGATGTCCTGCGCCAATTGACACACGAAACGCGAGCGATGATGGATGAGGCGGTTTTCTCGAAAACCCTGTCCGACGCGATGGCCAATTTCTTTGCCCGCTCACGCGAGGCGCTGACCAAGTCGAGCGACGAAATTGGTGAAATTCTGGCCATGATGGAGGCGGTTTACAAGAAATTCACCGTCGAGCATGGCCTGAAGCTCGGCTCACCGACCAGCTTTTCGCTGTTGCGTTACGAAAAGGAACTGGATCGCCTGCAGGCCTGGTGCAACGATCATCTGAATACGATGATCAGCCTGATGACCCACGACAAGAAGAACATTACGCAGAAGTTCTTCGAGGAAGTGGCTGTCCAGGTGCGGCGCGCCTTCGAGCACGCCAACCGGGATGCCGAAGTCTGGTTGCGTGCGGTGATGGCGCCGATGGAGACGCAGGTTCGCGAACACCAGATTCAGCTGAAGCGCCGTCTGGAAAGCATCAAGCGCATTCATCAGGCGACCGATACGCTGGAAGATCGCATTGCCGAACTGGAAGGCGTCGAGGCCACCCTCAAGCAGCAGATCGCTGCACTCGAAGAGATTGTCGGTCGCGTTCAGGAAATGCTGGTGCCGCTCGGCGATCGGGAGTTGCGCGCGGCCTGACCGGGCAAGTCGCCAGGAAAAGCATAAAAAAAACCCGCGGTATTCGCGGGTTTTTTTATGGGGCAGGCTGTCGCTCAGGAGCGCTTGTTGCCCGTCAGCTTTTCGTACTTGACCCAGAGCTGGTCTTCGCTTTCAACGTTGCTGGGATCCTTGGGGATGCAATCGACCGGGCAGACCTGAACACATTGCGGTTCATCGTAGTGACCGACGCATTCCGTGCACTTGTTCGGGTCGATAACGTAGATTTCCTCGCCTTGGGAAATGGCCTCGTTGGGGCACTCCGGCTCGCACACGTCGCAGTTGATGCACTCATCGGTAATAATCAGAGACATAGCTGTTCCTCTCTCGGTTAAGCGGTGATTTTCGCCCGCAGGCGCTTTTCTACGCAAGGTTGTACAAATTTACTGACATCACCGCCCAGACGTGCAATTTCGCGCACCATCGTAGCGGAGATGAACATGTATTGTTCGCCCGGGGTCAGAAACACCGTTTCGACTTCAGGGTAGACACTGCGGTTCATGCCCGCCATCTGGAATTCATACTCGAAGTCGGAAACGGCGCGCAGGCCGCGGACGACGACTTTGGCGTTCATCTCGTGCACAAAGTCCATCAAGAGCGTGTTGAAGCCGACGATTTCGACATTCTTCAGGTCGCCCAGGATTTCCTGTGCCATCTGGACGCGGTCGGCGAGCGGGAAGCGTGGCTGCTTGGACGGGCTTTCGGCAATGGCCAGGATCAGGCGGTCGAACAGCGTGGCGGCGCGCCGGACGAGATCTTCGTGGCCCCGGGTGATCGGGTCGAAGGTGCCGGGATAGATGGCAACGCGATGATCGAGTTTTTTCAAGTAGTTTGTCGCCGCAACAAGTGAAAGTGGACTTCCCCCGCCTTGCCCTGGCGCACCGTGCGCCAATCGCCAAGCGATACTATTTCGTGTTCTGCTTCGACATAGATCGCCGCATCTTCGTTCAGTGCACCGGCCAGGACTGGCTCCAGGCGGGCAATCCAGCCATTTTTGTAGGGTGGATCGAGAAAGATCAGGTCGAATTTTGCTGTCGTCGAGGCCAAATATTGTATCGCATCCGCGCGAATGATCTCTACTGCGCTCGGTTTATGGAGCAATTCGTGGTTTTCATGCAGTGCGGCGAGCACTTTGGGCATTTGCTCGACCATCACGACACGCGCCGCGCCGCGCGACGCCGCTTCGAAACCCAGGGCGCCGCTGCCGGCGAACAGGTCGAGGCAGTGCCAGCCGTCGAGGTCTTGTCCCAGCCAGTTGAACAGGGTTTCCCGAACACGGTCCGGCGTCGGGCGCAGTCCAATGCTGTCCGGAAAGCGGAGAACGCGTCGGCGGAACTCGCCGCCGACGATACGGACAGCGTTCAATCGGCGGCTACCGTTACGGTGATCAGGTTTTCCAGGCGAACACGGCGGGCGAAGGCCTGCTTGACGTCTTCGGCCGTGACAGCCTGAACCTTGGCCTGGTATTGGTCGAGGTAATCGAGTGGCAGGTCGAAGAAGGCGATGGCGGCGACGTTGTCGAGAATCTTCTTGTTGCTGTCCAGTCGCAGCGGGAAGCTGCCAATCAGATTGGCCTTGGCGGCAGCCAGCTCTTCTTCAGTCGGCCCTTCCTTCAGGAAAGCAGCGAGGATGTCGCGAGAAACCTTGATGGCATCCTTGGCTTGCGAGCGCTTGGTCTGCAGGCCGATCTGGAAGGGGCCGGTCTGGCGCATGGGAGCGAAATAGCTGTAGACGCTGTAGGCATAGCCGCGCTTGTCGCGGACTTCCTTCATCAGGCGGGAGACGAAGCCTCCGCCGCCGAGCGTGTAGTTGCCGACGAGAAGCGGGAAAAAGTCGGGGTTGCCGCGCTCGATGGCCGGCAGGCCGATGTAGACGTGGGCCTGGCTGGCCGGGTGGGCAATCTGGGTCTGGCCGCCCTTGGGCAACTCGGGCATGCCGGGCAGGGTTGCTGCCTGGCCCTTGGGCAGGCCGGAGGTGATGGCATCGGCGATCTTTTCCGCTTCCTGGCGCGAGAGGTCGCCGACCAGCGTGATGCTGGCGTTGGCGGCGCTGTAGTAGCGGGCGTGGAAAGCCGCCATGTCGTCGCGGTTCAGCGCAGCCACACTCTCCGGCGTGGCTTGTCGGCCGTAGGGGTGATTGGGGTAGAGGACACCCCAGAAAGCCTTGCCGGCAATGCTGTCGGGGCGGGTCATCGCTTCCTTGAGGCCGGCGATGGTGCGTGCTTTTTCGCGTTCGAACACGGCCGCGTCGAAATGCGGTGCCTGCAGCACGTCCTTCAGAATGGCCAGCGCCGTGTCGCGCTTGTCGCGGGCCGACAGCGTGCGCAGCGAAACGCTGGCGCGGTCGGTGTCGGCACTGCCGCCCAAGTTGGCGCCGATATCGGCGAGTTGTTCGGCAATGGCCGTTTCATCGAGCTTGCCCGCGCCGTTGTCGAGCGTTGCCCGGGTCAGCGCGGCGAGACCGGCCTTGCCGACCGGGTCGAACATCGAACCGGCGGCGAAATCGACCTGTACGTCGAGCATCGGCAGGACGCGACTTTCGACGAAATAGACGCGGGCGCCGGAAGGCGACACCCAGTGCTCGATCTTGATTCCGGCCTGGACGCTTTGGGCGAGCAGGAAGGCGAAGGCGGCGACGATCAGTCTGGTCATGGTGGTATTCATCAATGGCGGGTGGCGGCGGCCGGACGGCGGGGCTTGCCGTCGAGCGGTTGCGGGTCGAGGATGCCGACGGTCAGCGCGTCGTCGTTGAAATATTTTTTGGCGACGGCCTGAATCTGGTCGGCAGTGACCTGCTGCAGTTTCTCCAGCATGCGGTCCAGTTTGCGATAGGGCAGGCCGGCTGATTCGATCTGGCCGATTTCCATCGTCTGGCCGAACATCGAATCCTTTTTGTACACCTCGCTGGCGATCAACTGGGCCTTGGCGCGCTTCAACTCGGCTTGGCTGACGCCATCCCGTTGGACACGGACGATTTCGGCGCGCAAGGCAGCTTCCAGGTCGGCCACCGTCTTGCCTTCCGATGGGCTGCCATGCAGGTAGAGCATGCCGGGGCCGCGCGCCGTGCTGTCGTAGTCGATACCCGCCGACAGGGCGACTTTGTCCTCGCGCACCAGCTTCTTGTTGAAACGGGCAGCATCGTGACCATCGAGAATGGAGGAGAGCATTCCCAGTGCATAAGGGTCGCTGTCCTTTTCCACGTCGCGCAGGATGGGGGCTTTGTAACCCATGATCAGGACCGGCAGTTCGGCAGGCGCCTTGACCGTGATGCGGCGGGGCCCTTCCTGCTTCGGTTCGATCTGCTGGCGGCGCTGTGGCAGGGGGCGGCCTTCGAGCGGGCCGTAATATTTTTCGGCGAGCGCAAAGACGGCTTGGTGGTCGACATCGCCAGTGATCACGACATAGGCGTTGTTCGGCACGTACCAGGTGTCGTACCAAGCCTTGGCATCGGCCGCGGTCATCGTTTCGAGGTCGTTCATCCAGCCGATGATCGGGCGACGGTAGGGGTGGGCCTGGAAGGCGACAGCATTCATCTGTTCGAACAGCTTCGATTGCGGGTCGTCATCGGTGCGCATGCGGCGCTCTTCCATAACGACCTTGATCTCCTGCTCGAACTCCTTGGCGTCGACGTTGAGATGGCGCATGCGGTCCGCCTCGAGCTGTATCACATCTTCCAGCTTTTCCTTGGGAATTTGCTGGAAGTAGGCCGTGTAGTCCCGGCTGGTGAAGGCATTGTCCTTGCCGCCGGCAGCGGCGACGCGCTTGTTGAACTCGCCGGGGCCGACGCTTGGCGTGCCTTTGAACATCATGTGTTCGAGGACGTGGGCGACTCCGGACTGGCCGTCGACCTCGTCCATGCTGCCGATGCGGTACCAGACCATCTGGACGGCAGTCGGCGCACGCCGGTCTTCCTTGACGATGACGCGCAGGCCATTCTTCAGTGTGGTTTCGTATGGGTTGGCCAAGGCTGTCGAGGACAGTCCGGCAGCGAGCAAAACGGAGAGCAGGTATTTGTGGCGCATGGGGTACGGGGGCTTTCTGCTAGAATTTGCGGCTGATTTTGCATCCAACCGGACGGCATCTTAACGACAAGCCGCCCGCCTGTCAGCAAGGCTTGAGACCAACTTTCCCATGTTCAGTTTCCTGAAAAAATCTGTTTCCGACGCCAAACCGGAAAATGCCGTCGATGCTGCACCTGCCGAGGCACCCAAGGCTTCGTGGCGGGAGCGCCTGTTCAAGGGGCTGGCCAAGACCCGCGCCCAGTGGGGTGGTAAGCTTAAAACCATTTTCTCGCGCGGCAAGGTCGACGACGAACTTCTGGAAGAGCTGGAAACCCTGCTGCTGACCAGTGATGTCGGTATCGAGGCGACCACCCACTTGCTCGACGAGTTGAAAAAGGCAGCCAAGCGCGACAAGCTGGATACGCCGGAAGCGATCCAGAAGGCGTTGGCCGATGCGCTGTTGGAAACGCTCAAGCCGCTCGAGCAGCCGCTCGACGTCACGACCCACAAGCCCTACGTGATCATGATTGCTGGCGTGAACGGCGCCGGCAAGACGACATCGATCGGCAAGCTGGCCAAGTATTTTCAGACCCAGGGCAAGAGCGTACTGCTGGCTGCCGGCGACACTTTCCGCGCCGCTGCACGCGAGCAGTTGCAAACCTGGGGCGAGCGCAACAACGTCACGGTCATCGCTCAGGAGTCCGGCGATCCGGCGGCGGTGATCTACGACGCCATCGCTGCCGCCAAGGCGCGCGGCATCGACATCGTGCTCGCCGATACGGCTGGTCGTCTGCCGACCCAGCTGCACCTGATGGAGGAAATCGCCAAGGTGCGCCGCGTCATCCAGAAGATCGAGCCGGAAGGCCCGCACGAGACCTTGCTCGTCCTCGACGCCAACATCGGCCAGAATGCGCTGCAGCAGGTCAAGGCCTTCGACAAGGCGATCAACGTGACCGGCCTGGTCCTGACCAAGCTCGACGGAACGGCCAAGGGCGGCGTGGTGCTCGGCATCGCCCGGCAATGCCCGAAGCCGATCCGCTTCATCGGCGTCGGCGAGCAGATCGACGATCTGCGCCCCTTCTCCGCCAAGGACTTCGTGGACGCGCTGTTCGACCAATGATCGAAGCGAGCAACCTGACCAAGCGCTATCCAGGCGGCCTTGAGGCCGTCAAGGATGCCAGCTTCCGCATCGAGGCCGGCCAGATGGTCCTCATCACCGGTCATTCTGGCGCCGGCAAGACCACGCTGGTCAAGTTGATCTCGACCATCGAGCGGCCGACTTCCGGCAGCCTGGTGGTCAACGGCCAGAACCTGACCGCCCTGCGGCGCAGCGCCATGCCACACGTGCGCCGGCATTTCGGGATGGTTTTCCAGGATCAGAAGCTGCTGTTCGACCGCAGTGCGCTCGATAACGTCTTGCTGCCGCTGCAGATCGCCGGTTTGCCGCATCGCGAGGCGGTGCGCCGGGGGCGTGCGGCGCTCGACAAGGTGGGCCTGCTGGCGCGCGAGAAGGCCAATCCGATTGCGCTGTCCGGCGGCGAACAGCAACGGCTGGCCATTGCCCGCGCCGTGGTCAATCGGCCAACGGTGTTGATCGCCGATGAACCGACCGGCAATCTCGACAGCGAATCGGCTGCCGAAATCCTCGAAATCTTTGCCGACTTTCATCGCGTCGGCGTCACCGTGGTTGTTGCCACGCACGACCAGACCTGGATCGAGCGCTACCACCCCAATGTGTTGCGTCTGGATCATGGGAGGGTGGTCGCATGAACGCCTGGTTTTCCCAACATCGTGCCGCACTCGGGTTGGCCTTCCGCCGCCTGCTTGCCTCGCCCCTCAATACCTTGCTGTCGCTGCTCGTCATCGGCATTGCCCTGACCCTGCCGGCCTTCGGCTACATCGCCCTCGACAATCTGCGCGACCTTGGGCGCAACGCGACCGGCGTGCAGCAAATCAGCCTCTTTCTGAACCTGGATGCAGGCAAGAAGGATGTTGCTGAAATTGAAAACCGCCTGCGTTCGGCATCGGCCGGCAAGTGGCGTTTCGTGCCCCGGGAGGAGGCGCTTAAACGCATGCAGGCCAGCGAGGGCATGGCCGAAATCGTCGCCAGCCTGCCGCGCAACCCCTTGCCCGACGCCTTTATCGTCGAGCCGAAGAACACCGAGCCGGAAGCGCTGGAGATCATGCGCAAGGAAATCGCCGGCTGGCCCAAGGTCGCCCACGTCCAGCTCGATTCGGCCTGGATCAAGCGCTTCGATGCCTTCCTGCGCCTCGGCAAACTGGCGCTGTGGATGCTGGCCGGCCTCTTCGCCGCCGGTCTGGTCGCCGTCACCTTCAACACCATCCGCCTGCAGGTCATGGCCCAGTCGGCCGAGATCGAGGTGGCACGGATGATTGGCGCCACCGATGGCTTTATTCGTCGGCCGTTCTACTACTTCGGCGCCCTGCAGGGGGCTCTGGGCGGCTTGCTGGCCGCTGCGCTGGTCGTCGGCGGGCTGTACCTGCTGGCGGCGCCGGTCGGCGAGCTGGCGGCGCTCTACGGCAGCGCCTTT
>CAMKYP010000074.1 GCA_946477505.1 uncultured Dechloromonas sp.
CTCACCGCCTACTGCTCCAGCCAGCCCTTCGCCTCATCGGCGTTGTCGAAGACCTCGACATCGGCATTGACGAAGGTCTGCGATATCCAGGCGCTCCAGGTTACCCACTGGCTGTCGGTCACCACGGCGATGCGCTTGAAATCATTGGCGTGCGCCCGCGAGAACTTGACCTCTTCCCAGGCCACATCCAGGGTCAGGCCGGCCATCTGGGTCAGGTCGAAGTACAGGTCGACCGGCCCCTCGAACCTGACCTTGAAATTGACGACCTCCTCGAACTCCTTGTAATCGGCCAGTGTGAACTCGCCGAAGACGGAGACATTGACACGGTTGGCCTGGTGGTCGATGACGATCATTTTTATGCTCCTCGCAGTCTTTGTGATTCCAGTTTAACCCGGAATGCCCTGTCTTGCGGTCCTTTCCGGAAAAGCCGGCGGCCTCGCCGAGGCGGCGACTCTTCGCTCCGCCCTGAGCGACGATCCGGTTTTTCCGATACTTTTCGCCGACCGGAAGTCCACAATGAAAAAAACGCGCGCCACGGGGCAATGAGTGTCCGGACAGGCGACAAACAAAAGGAGTCTCGCAATGGAGTCGATCGGTACCTGGTGGATGTGGGTGGGATTTTTCGCCATCGTCCTCGTCATGCTCGCCATCGACCTGTTCGTTGTCGGCGGCAGCAAGCAGCATCGCGTCAGCGTGCGCGAAGCCGCCACCTGGTCGCTGATCTGGGTCAGTGTCTCCATGCTCTTCGCTGGCGCCTTGTGGCTCTACCTGGATGGCACGGCAGGCCGCGAACTGGCCAACCAGAAAGCACTCGAGTACGTCACCGGCTACCTGATCGAAAAATCGCTGGCCGTGGACAACGTCTTCGTCTGGCTGATGCTGTTCAGTTTCTTCGCGATTCCGCCGGAACTGCAGAAACGCGTCTTGATCCTCGGCGTTCTCGGCGCCATCGTCCTGCGCACGATCATGATCTTTGCCGGCGTCTGGCTGATCGCTCAGTTCCACTGGCTGCTCTACCTCTTCGGCGCCTTCCTGCTGATCACGGGGATCAAGATGTGGTGGTTCGCCGACGAGAAACCCGATCTGGCGAACAATCCGCTGATCAACTGGATACGCCGCCACGTCAAGGTAACCGACCAATTGCATGGCGAAAGTTTCTTCATCAAGCGGCCTGAAGCTGGCACGCTGGTCCGCTACGCCACGCCGCTCTTCCTGGTCCTCGTACTGGTCGAGTTTTCCGACGTGATCTTCGCCGTCGACTCGATCCCGGCCATTTTTGCCATCACCACCGACCCGTTCATCGTCCTCACATCCAACATCTTCGCCATCCTCGGCCTGCGTGCCATGTACTTCCTGCTGGCCGACATGGCCGACCGCTTCTCGCTGCTCAAGTACGGACTGGCTATCGTGCTGATCTTCATCGGCACCAAGATGCTGCTTATCGATGTCGTCAAGATTCCGGTACTCCTCTCGCTGGGCATCGTCGCCGGCATCATCGCGACCTCCGTTGCACTGTCGCTGCGCCGCAGCAGTGCTCCGGTTCCCAACCCAAAGCTGGGAAAGGAAATGCCATGATTCCACTGACCTACCCCACCAACCTTCTGTCGGCATACGCGCTACGCCCCGGGAATTTGCTGCGTGAGGTCGCGCCCCGACAGGATCGCGTACCGCAGGATCAGCGCGTCGACCTGCCGGAAATCCAGGAATCCTTTCGCGTCAGTTTCAGTGATGAAGCGCGTGCCTACGAAGCGAATGGCCTCGGTAACGAGCAATATCGGCCGGTACCGGCCGACGCGAACCCGCAAATCGCGCAAAAACTGCGTGCCTACGAAGTAGTCGCCGGCCTGTAGTCGGCAATCCCGACGATCTCAGTCGCCTTCCGCCGGATTGGCCCGCGAAAAATGCGTTGCAGCCACGCCGGAAGCGACGATCAGCCCGATCGCCAACCACGACGAGGCAGCCATGACCTCGCCCCAGATCAGCATGCCGAACAGGCTGGAGAAGATCACCGTACTGTAGGCCAGCGCAGCCGACATCAGTGTCTTGCCACGCGAATAGGCGCGGGTCATCGCCAGTTGAGCAGCGGTCGCGAAGCAGGCGACCCCGAGGAGGAACAGGCCGCTGCGCAGGTCCATCGGATGGATTTCGCTAAACAGCAGCCACACCCCGGCCCCGATTGACGACACCAGTGAAAAATAGAATACCGTGCGCGTCTCCGGCTCACCTCGCGCCCCCAGTTCACGCACGCTGAAATAGGCCATGCCGGCCAGCACGCCGGAACCGAGGCCGATCAGCCCGCCCGTCAGCTGGTCGGCATGGAATGTGGGCTTGAGCAGCAGGACGACCCCGACCAGGCCAAGCATCAAGGACGCAAGAATGCCCTTGCGCATCCGCATGCCGGCAAATCCCAGATAGAGGGCAAGGAAAATCGCCGAGGTGTAGTTCAGCGTGACCGCCGTGGCCAATGGCAACAAGGTGATGGCATAAAAATACGAGAACAACGCCGAGAAACCGACCGCGCCGCGTGTCACCTGCCAGCGCCAGTGCGCCGTCTTCAGCGATACGCCGCGCAGGCGGACCAGTCCGAACATCAGGATCAGCGAAATGAAGCTGCGCCAGAAGGTGATCTCGACCGCCGAATGCGTCGCGGCGGCCAGCTTGACGCAGACGCCCATGCAGGCGAACAGGAAGCTGGCGGCGATCATCCACAGGGCTTGCATGCGGCGGAACTCGAAAATGAAAAAGGGCGCCGGATTTTATCCCGACGCCCTGCTTCGGCGCTGCGCGGAATCAGCGCGCTTCGCTTATCTGGCTTCGATATCCTTCTGCATGATCCGGCGATAGAACTCGTGAAAATGCTGCATGCCGTCCTCCATCGGGCTCTGGTACGGCCCGACTTCGTTGCGCCCTTCGGCCAGCAGTGCCTTGCGGCCGCGGTCCATGCGCTCGCCGATGTCGTCGTCCTCGATCGCCGTCTCCATATAAGCGGCACGCTCAGCTTCGATGAACTCGCGTTCGAAATCGACGATTTCCTCGGGGTAGTAGAACTCGACGACGTTCATCGTCTTGTCCGGCCCCATCGGCAGCAGCGTCGACACGACCAGCACGTGCGGATACCACTCGACCATGATGTTCGGGTAGTAGGTCAGCCAGATGGCGCCCTGCGGCGGCGTCTCGCCCCGGTCGCCGTAGTATTCGCGAACGACCTTCTGCCAACGGTTGTAGACGGCGGACGACGAGTCCTTCATGAGCGAGGTAATGCCGACCTTCTGAACGGAATACCAGTCACCGAACTGCCAGGTCAGGTCGTCGCAGGTGACGAAATTACCCAGCCCCGGATGGTAGGGCACGACATGGTAGTCCTCCAGATAGACCTCGATGAAGGTCTTCCAGTTGTAGTTGCACTCGTGCATCTCGACGTGGTCGAGCTTGTAGCCCGTGAAATCGAGGTCGCGAGTGACGTTCATCCCGCCCAGGTCGGCATTGGCCGAGCGCGGCCCCTTGAACAGCAGGCCGTTCCAGTTTTCCAGCTTTGCCTTGTTAAGATTCAGGCAGGGATTCTGCGGAAAGTGCGGTGCGCCGATCAGCTCGCCACCCTGTTCATAGGTCCAGCGGTGGATCGGGCAGACGATCGGCCCGTTCAGCTTGCCGGCGCCCTGCAGCATGATCGCCTGCCGATGGCGACAGACGTTGGACATCTGCCAGATGCCGGCATTCTTGCCCTCGCTGCCGCCGTTGAGCAGCATCTGGCCGTGATCCTTCCACTCCAGGGAACGGTAATCACCCGCGTCCGGCACCATCAACTGGTGGCCGACGTAGCCAGGACCGGCATCGAAGATGAGCTTCTTCTCCAGCTCATGAATCGATTGATCGAAGTACCAGTCCACCGGCAGTTGCGAAACTGCGGGGGCCAAACGGGACAGATTCGCCACGTCAGACATTCCACGCTCCAGCGGGTTGAAAAAACAGGATTTTACCCCGCCCCGCATTTGACCTGAAGCCCCTGGATGGAGTATTTTCGCGTGTTTCCCCGAACCCCACTGACATGGATCAAACCCCCATCGCCGACATGAAATTCGAGATGGCCCTCGCCGAACTCGAAGACATCGTCTCCAGCATGGAAGGCGGCAAGCTCGAACTCGAAGCTTCCATCGCCGCCTACAAGCGCGGCATGGAACTGATGAAGCACTGCCAGGCCCAGCTTGCCGATGCCGAGGAACAGGTCCGCGTACTCGAAAACGGGGAATTCAAGACAGTCGATAGAAATACGCTGGAGGCCCAGTGAGCACCCTGCCCTTCACCGAATGGATGGCCGTCACTCAGGACCGTGCCGAAACCGCGCTCGGCCGCTTCCTGCCGTCCGGCGACAGCATCCCGGCCCGCCTGCATGAAGCGATGCGCTACGCCACGCTCGGCGGCGGCAAGCGCGTCCGCCCGCTGCTCGCCCACGCCGCCGGCGAGCTGACCGGCGCCACGCCGGAAGCGCTTGATGTGGTGGGCTGCGCCGTCGAGATGATCCACGCCTATTCGCTGGTGCACGACGACCTGCCGTGCATGGATGACGATGTGCTGCGCCGCGGCCGCCCGACCTGCCATGTCGAATTCGACGAAGCGACCGCCCTGCTGGTCGGCGACAGCCTGCAGACCATGGCCTTCGAACTGCTGGCCAGCCAGCCCCTCGGCGAGCCGAAGCAGCAGCTCGAAATGATCGCCTTGCTCGCCCACGCCAGCGGTTCGCGCGGCATGGCCGGCGGCCAGGCCATCGACCTCGCCTCGGTCGGCAAGCCGCTGACCCAGCCCGAGCTGGAGTTGATGCATGCGCTGAAGACCGGCGCCCTGATCCGCGCTGCCGTGCTGCTCGGCGCCCTCGCCGGCCAACCGCTCTCCACCGACGAGCGCAGCAACCTCGACCGTTTTGCCAAGCGCGCCGGCCTGCTCTTCCAGGTTGTCGACGACATTCTCGACTGCACGGCGAGCACAGCCACATTGGGCAAGACCGCCGGCAAGGACGAGGCTGCCGACAAGCCGACCTACGTCGCCCTGCTCGGCCTGGAAAAAGCCCGCGCCTACGCCGACGAACTGCGCGCCGACGCCCGCGACGCCCTCGCCATCTTCGGCGACCGCGCCACCCGCCTGAACCAACTGGCCGATTTCATCTGCCACCGGCAATTCTGAGATGCCTTACAGCCTGCTCGATACCATCCACAGTCCGGCCGATCTGCGTCGTCTGGATCGCAAGCAACTGCCGCAACTCGCCGTTGAATTGCGCGCCTTCCTGATCGAATCCGTCTCCCAGACCGGCGGCCACCTGTCGTCCAACCTCGGCACGGTCGAGCTGACCATCGCCCTGCACGCCGTTTTCAACACCCCGGACGACCGCCTGGTGTGGGACGTCGGTCACCAGTGCTACCCGCACAAGGTGCTCACTGGCCGCCGCGAGGGCATGGCCAAGCTGCGCATGCGCCACGGCGTCGCCGGCTTTCCGAAGCGCTGCGAAAGCCCTTACGACACCTTCGGCGTCGGCCACTCGTCAACCTCGATCTCGGCAGCCCTGGGCATGGCCCTGGCCGCCAAGCAGAAGGGCGAAGACCGCAAGGCCGTCGCCATCATTGGCGATGGCGCCATGTCGGCCGGCATGGCCTTCGAGGCGCTGAACAACGCCGGCGTCGCCGATGCCGACATGCTGGTCATCCTCAACGACAACGAAATGTCGATCTCGCCGCCGGTCGGCGCGCTGAACAACATCCTGACCCGCCTGACTTCCAGCAAGACCTACAACGTCGCCCGCGAAGCCGGCCGCCACATGCTCGGCTTCGCACCGCCGCTGCTCGAACTGGCGCGCCGGGCCGAGGAACACGTCAAGGGCATGATCGCCCCCGGCACGCTGTTCGAGGAATTCGGCTTCCACTACTACGGCCCGATCGACGGCCACGATCTCGACGCCCTGATCCCGACGCTGGAAAACCTGAAGAAGCTGAAGGGCCCGAAGTTCCTGCATGTCATCACCAAAAAGGGCCAGGGTTACAAGCTGGCCGAGAACGACCCCATCCTCTACCACGGCGTCGGCAAGTTCGCCGCCGGCGAGGGCATCCAGTCAGCCAAAGGCCCCGGCAAACTGACCTACACCCAGGTTTTTGGCGACTGGCTGTGCGACCAGGCCAAGGCCGACTCCCGACTGGTCGGCGTCAC
Source organism: uncultured Dechloromonas sp. (assembly GCA_946477505.1). GTDB lineage: Bacteria > Pseudomonadota > Gammaproteobacteria > Burkholderiales > Rhodocyclaceae > Azonexus. The sequence continues at coordinate 6,190 of CAMKYP010000074.1, forward strand.
TCCGGCCATGCGCGAAGGGTCGGGCATGGTCCGCTTCGCCAACGAACACGCTGACCGCTACTACGATGTCGGTATCGCCGAACAGCATGCCGTCACCTTCGCCGCCGGCCTCGCCTGCGAAGGCCTGAAGCCGGTCGTCGCCATCTACTCGACCTTCCTCCAGCGCGCCTACGACCAGTTGGTCCATGACGTCGCCCTGCAGAACCTGCCGGTCGTCTTTGCTGTCGACCGCGGCGGCCTGGTTGGCGCCGATGGCCCGACACACCACGGCACCTTCGACCTGTCCTACGTCACCTGCATCCCCAACATGGTGGTCATGACCCCGTCGGACGAAGCCGAGTGCCGGCGCATGCTGTCCACGGCCTATACCCTCGATTGCCCGTCCATGGTGCGCTACCCGCGCGGCAGCGGCACCGGCGCCATCCCCTCGCCCGAACTCGATACCTTGCCGCTGGGCAAGGGCGAAATTCGCCGCCAAGGCCACGGCGTCGCGCTCCTCGCTTTCGGCCCCCTGCTCGGTGCGGCACTTGCCGCTGGCGACGAACTGGATGCCACCGTAGCCAACATGCGCTTCGTCAAACCCATCGACGAAGCGCTGATTGTTGAATTGGCCGGGAACCATTCCCTGCTCGTGACCATCGAAGAGAACGCCGTGATTGGTGGTGCCGGTTCGGAAGTCGAGCGGGTACTGGCGGAAAACGGGCTGACGGTGCCGGTACTGCGCCTTGGCCTGCCCGACCGCTTCATCGACCATGGCGAACAAGGCCAGCTCCTGTCCGAGTTGGGCCTCGACAAGGAAGGCATCGTGCGCACGATCCGTGAAAAACTCGGCGCCCGAGCCGACCAACAATAAATTACCGAGAGAACAGCGAATGAGTGCCCCCACCCCCAACATCCCCGACGTCCAGAACTCCGCCGACACACGCCAGATCGCGATCAACAAGGTCGGCATCAAGTCCATCCGCCACCCGGTCAAGGTTCAGGACAAATCGACCGGCGTGCAGCACACCATCGCCATGTTCAACATGTACGTCGGCCTGCCGCACAACTTCAAGGGCACGCACATGTCCCGCTTCGTGGAAATCCTAAACAGCCACGAACGCGAAATCTCGGTCGAGAACTTCCCGACCATGCTGCGCGACATGGTGGTCAAGCTCGAAGCCGAAACCGGCCACATCGAGATGAATTTCCCGTATTTCATCAACAAGACCGCCCCGGTGTCCGGCGTGCAGAGCCTGATGGACTATGACGTCACCTTCATCGGCGACATCAGCAACGGCGATATCGTCACCTCGACCAAGGTCGTGGTCCCGGTAACCAGCCTGTGCCCCTGCTCGAAAAAGATTTCCGAGCGCGGCGCCCACAACCAGCGCTCGCACGTCACCGTCACCGCCCGCACCAATGACTTCGTGTGGATCGAGGAAATCGTGCAACTGGTCGAACAGGAAGCCTCCTGCGAACTCTACGGGCTGCTCAAGCGCCCGGACGAGAAATACGTCACCGAGCGCGCCTACGACAATCCCAAATTTGTCGAGGACATGGTCCGCGACGTGGCTGCCCGCCTCAATGCCGAAAAGCGCATCGACGCTTATGTCGTGGAATCGGAAAACTTCGAGTCCATCCACAACCACTCGGCCTACGCGCTGATCGAAAACGATAAGACCGCCGGCTAAAACAGCCGAACACCGGGTCAGGGCGTTCCGCCCTGCCCGGCCAGTTGCACACAGCCGTGAGCAAGACGCAAATCCCCGATCCGCAAGCCGACGGCCGCATCTTCTACGATATGGCAGCGGCAGAAAACCCCTGCTTTGGCTGCGGTGCCTGCTGCTACCACTATCGAGTCTCCTTCTACCACGGCGAACTGGACACCCAGCCAGGCGGCTTCGTCCCTGCCCACCTGACCAGTCCGGTCAGCCCCTTCCTGGCCTGCATGCGCGGCACGGAAACCGGCAGCGGACGCTGCATCGCCTTGCGCGACGACGGTCGCTGTGGCATCTACAACCAACGACCTTCGACTTGCCGTGAATTCCAGGCCTTTCTGGACGACGGCTCGCCGCATCCCGAATGTCAGCGCCTGCGCCAACTTTATGGCATAGACGTGGTGGCCAAATAAAACGGGGCGCCGTAGCGCCCCGTTTCTTTTGAACCTTCAGAAAACCGATCAGGCCTTCTTGAAATCCAGCTTTTCCTTGATACGAGCCGACTTGCCGGAACGCTCGCGCAGGTAGTACAGCTTGGCGCGACGGACATCGCCGCGACGCTTCAGCTCGATCGAAGCAACCAGCGGGGAGTAGGTCTGGAACGTACGCTCAACGCCTTCGCCGGAAGAAATCTTGCGGACGATGAAGTTGGAGTTCAGGCCACGGTTGCGCTTGGCGATAACCACGCCTTCGTAAGCCTGCAGACGCTCGCGGGTACCTTCCTTGACCTTCACCTGGACGACGACGGTGTCGCCCGGAGCGAATTCGGGAATGGTCTTGCCGGCGGAAACGCGGGCGATTTCTTCTTGCTCGAGTTGTTGAATCAGGTTCATGTGAGATCCTTCAAGTTATAAACATCTACTCACCGCATTGCTCCTCTCCGGAAATTTCCGTGAGGAGTTGCGTCTCTTCCGCGCTCAACACGCGGTGCGCCAGTAAATCCGGCCGGCGCTTCCGGGTTCGTGCCAGCGACTGCTTGAGCCGCCAGCGGCGAATTTTTTTATGGTCGCCGGACATCAACACCTCCGGCACCGCCTCGCCCTCGTAAACCTCCGGACGGGTGTAGTGCGGACAATCCAGCAAACCACCGACAAACGAATCTTCCACCGCCGAAGCGGCATCTCCAAGCACCCCCGGCAACTGGCGAACGACAGCGTCGATCAACACCATCGCCGGCAACTCACCGCCGGAGAGCACAAAATCCCCGATCGAAATTTCTTCATCGACGCAGCGCTCGATCAGACGCTCGTCAATTCCTTCATAGCGACCGCAGAGAAGGATCAAGCCCTCATCCCCAGTCGCCAGCTGCATGACCCGTTCATGGGTCAGCGGTGCACCTTGCGGCGAGAGGTAGATGACCCGGCTTTTCGCCAGCCCAGCCTCACACTGCTGGAGCTTGGCAGCCTGAATCGCCTTCTCCAACGGCCCCGGCTGCATTACCATGCCCGGCCCACCGCCAAACGGGCGATCATCGACCCGACGCCAGGTATTGTCGGCGAAATCGCGCGGATTCCAGCCCTGCCACACCCAGCGCCCTTCTTCCAGCGCCCGGCGGGTAATGCCACTTTGCGTCACAGCCGTGAACATCTCCGGGAAGATGGTCACGCAGTCGAACCGGATCACCAGTCGCTGCCCCACTCCACGCGGATCAGTCCCGCTTCCTTGTCCACCGCCAGCACCACTGCCGATACAAATGGCAACAGACGTTCGGCACCTTCATCACCAACAACACGCAACACATCGTTGGCGCCCGTTTCGATCAACCCGGCAACCTTGCCGAGTTTCTCGTCTGCGACATTGACGACTTCCAGGTCGATCAGATCGCCCCAGTAGAACTCGTCTTCGTCGGTCGCCGGCAACGCCTCGCGCGGCGCCCCGACCAACACCCCCTTCATTCCTTCGGCGGCCGTACGGTCGGCAATGCCATCGAACAGCACCACCACCCCGTCACCGTGGCTTTTCAAGCCTTTCAGCTTGACCTCGCGCCACGGCTCGCCTTCCCTGGCAATCCACCAGACCGGCATTTCTGCCCAATCCAGCGGATCATCCCCGAAGGGATACAACCTGAGCCAGCCCTGAACCCCGTACGGGTCGGCCAGCCGACCCAACACGACGATATCGCTGCTGGTTGAAGTCAAAATGACTTAGGCAGCCTTGGCGGCGTTTTGCTTGACCAGGCGGGCAACGGTCGGCGACAGCTGGGCGCCGTTCTTCAGCCAGTGCTCAAGGCGATCGGTGGCGATACGGAGGCCCTCGGCATTGCCGGAAGCAACCGGGTTGTAGAAGCCGATGCGCTCGACGAAACGGCCGTCGCGACGGTTACGGGAATCAGTCACAACCATGTTGTAGAACGGGCGCTTCTTGGCGCCACCACGGGCAAGACGGATAACAACCATGAGAATACTTTCGTTAGCTGGAAAAAAGACCCGAGATTATATCGCTTTATCAAGGAAAAACAAGCCACTTAGACAGCCGAAGAGAAGCCGGATAGTGCCAAACCGCTCGGAACCGACAGACGGCCATGGAAGAAATGTAAATATTTGTTATTCTCCGCAGCGATGAACCGAGTAAAGGACAACCCAGCGACCAGCACTCCGGAAGCCAGCGTCAAGGGCATTCTTGAGTGGCTTGCCTTGGCGCACGGCCGCTCCAGCGCGGAAGACGGCGAGCAACTGCATCGCCAACTCATCTGCCTGCGCAACACCCCGATACCCGGCCCCCAGCGGCTCAAGTTACTCGACCTGCTCTTCGGCCAGGCTGAACGCTATACCAAGGCCGAGCAGCCACAGCTGAACAAAATCAGTCTGCCGATCCCCCGGAAGCTTCGGCAAAGGGTACGAACCCTACTCGATATTCTTGAGACACTGACCCAGGACTATTTCAACACCCTGGCTGATCTTTTCGACCCCCAGGGCGACAACGCACCCCGCATGCCGCACATGTCGCTGCGCCGCGCCATGCACGCCATATCCTGGCAGGTTCGCATTGCCCACATGATCGCCTCGCCGATGCCGATCGGATTGTGGCAGCAGTTGCATGCCGCTTTCCGTACCGCCCGCCGGCTCGGCCTGGAGGAATTTCCAGGCCCCCATTCCGGACCGAGCATACGACGCATCTACACCTCCATCCTGCTCTCCGCCATTGCCCAGCCGGTATCCTTTTCTGCCGAAGAACTTGAGTTCATCAGCGAATATATCGACACATGCACGCCGGACATCGCCCTGCTCAACACGCCCCCCCTAAATGACAAGGGAATTTTCTGGATCGACCCGGACAAGGACTTCCCGGCCCATGCGTTGATTCGGCGCATTCCCAGTCCGGAATCCGAGGTATTGTATTTTTCCTGCGACGCGCCGGCCGAACTGGCGCTTGAGCATCGGGCCGGACTTCTCAAGGGCGTAGCTGCAGGGGACATCGGGCTGCCGCGCTTTGCCGACACCCATGCCGGGCCAGGCGTCCTACTCCGCCTGAACCAGCTTTGGGGCCACCCCGCCAAGCGCCGCTTCCCCCGACGGCGGCAATCGTATCGCGCCCAGTTGAGTTCCGGCCTGGGCAACCTTTGGCATTTGATGAAAACCCCGGAAACACGGGTTGAACAAAGCGAGTGGATGGTCACCAACGAAAGCCCGGAGGGCTATGCGCTGATGCACATGTCCGGACAGACACATGACGTCCGGGTCGGTGACATCGTGGCTTTGCAGGCGAGCAGCGAACAAGCCGAGAGCCCCCAGACCTGGCACATCTGCATTATTCGCTGGGCCATTTCCGAAAACCCGGAGCATATCGAACTCGGATTGCAGTTGCTTGCACCCAAGGCCATCTCGGTAGAGCTAGCGCATCCGTTTGATCTCGATACCAGCAAGGTACCGGCACTGATCCTGCCCGCCACGCCACCGCTACACCCCAAGCAATCGCTGATTGTTCCCCCCGGACTGATCCGCGAAAATGCGCGACACATCATCGTGCTGCAGGAAGAAGAAAACCTGAGCATTCGCGAACTGCAGGCCGACGAACTATGCGAACAAACCAGCTCGGTGGAAATCTTCAGCGTTTCGCCGGACGGCTCAGCGTAGCGACAATTAGCCCCCCGAATAGAACCACGGCCCAGGACAGGTGGAGCCAGACGAGAAACACCGGAAACACCGCAAAAGCCCCGTAGATGCTTTTCAGGGTGGCCGAACCGACCAGGAACATCTCGAACCCCTTTTGCATCACCGAAAACGCCAGTGCCGCGAACACCCCGCCGATCACGGCGGCGCCCCGGGAAACATCGGCATTGGGAACCGCGTAATACAGGAACGAGAAGAACAGCCCGAGCAGCAGCATGGCAACGCCCTTCAGCGCCATCCTGCGAACCCACAGCGCCTCATCGAACAAACCCAGGGAAGTCGTGACGGCAAACGACATGATGCCGGCAACCGCACCAAGTACGAACGGCCAGACCATCATCACGAAAGCGTAAAGACGAATGCGCGCAAGAAACGGGCGCGGCTTGACCTGCCATAGAT
>CAMKYP010000075.1 GCA_946477505.1 uncultured Dechloromonas sp.
CAGCTGCCGTGCTGGATCACCGAGACCAACGAACGAACGCACGACATCATCCGCAGCGGCCTCGACCGCTCGCCGATGTACACCGGCGTCATCGAAGGCGTCGGCCCGCGCTACTGCCCGTCGATCGAGGACAAGATTCACCGCTTCGCCGACCGCAACCAGCACAACGTCTTCCTCGAACCGGAAGGCCTGACCACGCACGAGATCTACCCGAACGGCGTGTCGACCAGCCTGCCTTTCGACATTCAGCTCGCCCTGGTGCGCTCGATCCGCGGCATGGAGAACGTGCACATCCTGCGCCCCGGCTACGCCATCGAATACGACTTCTACGACCCGCGCGGCCTCAAGGACACGCTGGAAACAAAAGCCATCAACGGCCTGTTCTTCGCCGGCCAGATCAATGGCACCACCGGTTATGAAGAAGCTGCCGCCCAGGGGCTGCTCGCCGGCATCAACGCCGTGCGCCACGTGAAGGACGAAGCGGGCTGGTGCCCGAAGCGCAACGAGGCCTATCTCGGCGTACTGGTCGACGACCTGATCACGCGCGGCGTTTCCGACCCCTACCGGATGTTCACCAGCCGCGCCGAATACCGTCTCTCCCTGCGCGAGGACAACGCCGACCTGCGCCTGACCGAACAGGGCCGCGCCCTTGGCCTGGTCGACGACACCCGCTGGGAAGCCTTCTGCCGCAAGCGCGACGCCATCGCCGCCGAGCAGGAGCGCCTGAAATCGACGTGGATCAACCCGAAGATCACACCGACCGAAGATTGCCTGCGCGTGCTGGGCAAGGCCATCGAGCACGAATACAACCTGTTCGAATTGCTGCGCCGCCCGGAAGTCAGCTACGCCAGCCTGCTCACCCTGCCCGGAGCCGGCGAAGCCCAAGGCGACCCGCTGGTCGTCGAACAACTCGAGATTTCGGCCAAGTACCAGGGCTACATCGACCGCCAGGCCGAGGAAGTCGCCAAGTCGGCCAGCTACGAGAACACCGTGCTGCCAGCCGATCTCGACTACAGCGCCGTGGCTGGCCTGTCCAACGAGGTCAAGCAAAAGCTGGCCCAGCACAAGCCGCAGACCATCGGCCAGGCCTCGCGCATCCAGGGCATCACCCCGGCCGCCATCTCGCTGCTGCTGATCCACCTCAAGCGGCACAACCTGTCGCAGGCGGCGGCATGAGCAGGAAGCAAGCTCCCGCAACGAGCGAAGCGCGGCGTGGAATACGACCGCCCGCGAGTACCGCCCTGGCCGCTCAACGAAGAGCGCTTGCAGTGTCGCCGCTGCCAATCGGCCGCGCCCCTCATCCTGCGATCGGAGCGGCCGCATGAGCGCACTGGCGGCAGGCCTCGCCGAGCTTGGCATCGAACTGTCCGCAGACCAGCAGGGCAAGCTGCTCGCCTTTCGCGACCTGCTGCTCAAGTGGAACAAGACCTACAACCTGACCGCGCTGCGCGATCCGGAACTGGCTATTTCTCACCACCTGCTCGATTCGCTGGCGATCCTGCCGCATGTCGGCGCCGGTCCGCTGCTTGATGTCGGCTCCGGCGGCGGTCTGCCCGGCATTCCGCTGGCGATCGCCCGGCCGGAACTGTCGGTCAGCATGGTCGATACCGTGCAAAAGAAGGCGACCTTCCTGCAGCAGGCGGCCATCCAGCTAGGTTTAAAAAACGTCGTGGCGCACCACGCCCGCGTCGAACAGTTGCCCGGCCAGTACGAACAGATCAGTTCGCGCGCTTTCGCCGAGCTCAAGCTCTTCACCGACCTGACCCGTCACCTGCTCGCTCCCGGCGGGCGCTGGCTGGCCATGAAGGGCGTCCGCCCCGATGACGAAATCGCCGCGCTGGCAAGCGACATCGTCGTCGAGCACATCATTCCGCTGCACGTGCCCGGCCTCGACGCCGAAAGACATCTCATCATCCTGAAAGCGGGCTCATGAAAGTACTCGCCATCACCAACCAGAAAGGCGGCGTCGGCAAGACGACAACGGCCGTCAACCTCGCCGCCTCGCTCGGCGCCGAGGGCAAGCGCGTCCTGCTCATCGACATGGATCCGCAGGGCAACGCCACCACCGGCTCCGGGATCACCAAGAAGGAAGCGCTGCCGACCGTCTACCAACTACTGATCGGCGCCGCCTCGCTGGTCGAGGTCTGCATCAAGACCGACTTCGCCTTCGACATCCTGCCGGCCAACCGCGAATTGGCTGGCGCCGAGGTCGAACTGATCGAGCTCGACAAGCGCGAATTCCGCCTCAAGGCTGCGTTGCAGCAGAACCACGACGAATACGACTTCGTCCTCATCGACTGCCCGCCGGCACTCAACATGCTGACCGTCAATGCGCTGGTCGCCGCCGACTCGGTACTGATCCCGATGCAGTGCGAGTACTACGCGCTGGAAGGCCTGTCCGATCTCGTCGAAACCCTGCGCAAAGTCCGCCACGGCCTGAATTCCCGCCTCGAAATCGAAGGCCTGCTGCGCACCATGTACAACGGCCAGAGCACACTGACCCAGCAGGTGTCGAATGAGCTGGAAACGCACTTCGGCAACAAGGTTTACCGGACCATCGTGCCGCGCAACGTCCGCCTGGCCGAAGCGCCCTCCTACGGCAAGCCGGTCATCGCCTTCGACAAGAACTCCAGGGGCGCCCAGGCCTATGCCGCCCTGGCCAGGGAAATCCTCGAAAGGACTCCAGCATGATCAAGATGAAAGGACTCGGCCGCGGCCTCGACGCCTTGCTGGCCGGCACCGACGAAAAACGCGCCGACGAACAGCGCAGCCTGCCCATCGAACGCCTGAGGCCCGGCAAATATCAGCCGCGCACCCGCATGGACCAGGAGTCGCTCGGCGAACTGGCCGCCTCGATCAAGGCCCAGGGCGTCATGCAACCCATCCTGGTCCGCGCCGTCGACAAGACGCCGGGGGCCGAACGCTACGAAATCGTTGCCGGCGAACGCCGCTGGCGCGCCTCGCAGCTTGCGGAGCTGAGCGAAGTGCCGGTCCTCGTCCGCGACATCCCGGACGAGCAGGCGCTGGCCATGGCGCTGATCGAGAACATCCAGCGCGAGAATCTCAATCCGCTGGAGGAGGCCCAAGGACTGCAGCGCCTAATCGACGAATTCGGGCTGACCCACCAGCAAGCCGCCGACGCGGTCGGCCGCTCCCGCCCCGCCGCATCGAACCTGCTGCGCCTGCTGCAACTGAGCCCTCCGGTTCAGGAACTGCTGATGACCGGCAAGCTCGACATGGGCCACGCCCGCGCCTTGCTGCCGCTCACCGGCGCCCAGCAGATCGCCGCCGCCCAGCGCATCGTCCAGAAAGGCCTGTCGGTCCGCGAGGCCGAACGCCTGGTTCAGCAAATCACGAATCCGGCCAGGAAGCCGGCCGAACAGCCGGTCGACCGCGATCTCCTGCGCCTGCAGGAAGAGCTGGCCGACGGCCTCGGCGCCAACGTGCAGATCAAGACCAACAAGAAAGGGGCCGGCAAGGTGACCATCGAATTCGGCAGCCTCGAACAGCTCGACGGCCTCCTCGCCCGCCTATCCACGTAACCGATGTCACTAAACGTAACGCACTGTCTCTACGGGAAAACCCCTAATTTGTGCGCCGCGGAAATTGACTCATATGTAAGACTTGGTTACACTCTCGGGGTTTTTGATCGAGGTATGTCTTGCACCCGCAGGTAAGCTGGATTCTCAGTCGCCAAGCGGCATTGATCGTCGTTCTCGCCCTTGCGGCATGGCTGGCGTTCGGTGATCTTGCAGGCATCTCGACACTGATCGGGGGATCAATCGGCATCGTCGCCAACCTGGGTTATGTACTCCGGGCCATGCGACTGAATGTCGGACTGGACCCGGTAAAAGCTTACCGGGCGCAGACTGCGGGCGAGGGGTTCAAGTTTCTTCTCACGCTCATCGGCTTCGCCCTTGTGTTTTTGAAGTTCAAGGAGGTGGCGGTCGTTCCGCTCTTTCTTGGATACGGATCGACGATTGTCATCTTCTGGGTGGCACTCTTGAAGCAACGTTGAGCTGACTGGAGAAATCATGAGCGCTGAAGGCGGCCTGACCACAACAGGTTATATCCAACACCACCTGACCAACTTGGCCGTCTGTTCCGACGCCGCCAAGGATGCCGCTGGCCACTGCCAGGGCTTCTGGACCTTCCACCTCGACACCCTGCTGGTTTCCGGCCTCCTCGGCCTGATCGTCTTCGGCCTGATGGCCAAGGCCGCAGGCAATGCCAGCGCCGGCGTTCCGGGCAAGCTGCAGAATTTCGTCGAAATGGTCGTCGGCCTCGTCGATCAGCAGGTGCGCGACACCTTCCACGGCAAGAGCGCTCTGGTCACTCCGCTGGCCATCACCATCTTCGTCTGGGTGTTCGTCATGAACGCCATGGACTTGATTCCGGTCGACTTCCTGCCGGTCGCTGCCAGCGCCGTCGGCGTGCACTACCTGAAGGCAGTGCCGACCACCGACCCCAACCTGACTTTCGCGATGTCCATCACCGTGTTTTTCATCATGCTGTGGATGAACGTCAAGGTGAAGGGTTTCGGCGGCTTCATGCACGAAGTCTTCTCCGCACCGTTCGGCGCCAAGCTCGCCCCGGTCAACTTCATCTTCCGCGTCGTCGAAGACATCGCCAAGCCGATCTCGCTCGCCCTGCGTCTCTTCGGCAACATGTATGCCGGCGAAATGGTCTTCATCCTGATCGCCCTGCTCGGCATCTGGCAGCTGCCGCTGGCTTTGCCCTGGGCACTGTTCCACATTCTGATCATCACGCTGCAAGCCTTCGTGTTCATGATGCTGACCATCGTGTACATGTCCATGGCTTCCGAGTCGCACTAAGTCGTTTTTGTTTTCCCGTAGTTTTTACTTTTAACCCCGCATTAACCTACCTTACTGAGGAGTAAACATGGAACTCGCAACCGTTCTCTCCAACACCGCTATCGCTGTTGCCATCCTGATCGGCGCCGGCGCTCTGGGCACCGCTATCGGCTTCGGTATTCTCGGCGGCCGCTTCCTGGAAGGCGCTGCCCGTCAGCCGGAAATGATCCCCACCCTGCAAGTCAAGATGTTCATCGTCGCCGGTCTGCTCGACGCCGTGACCATGATCGGTGTTGGTATCGCTCTGTTCCTGCTCTTCGCAAACCCGTTCCTGGCTCTGCTGAAGTAATCATTCGCGCCCCTGAAACCCTTATCACCAGGAGGTTAGCGTGAACATCAACGCTACACTGATTGGCCAGGCAATCTGGTTTGCTCTCTTCATCTGGATCACGATGAAGTACGTCTGGCCGCCGCTGCAAAAGGCAATGGCGGACCGTCAGGCACAGATCGCTGAAGGCCTGGCTGCAGCCGAGCGCGGCAAGCACGAGCAAGAGCTCGCTGCCAAGCGTTCCGCTGATGCGCTGCGTGAAGCCAAGGAGAAATCCGCGGAATTCGTGGCTCAAGCCGAAAAGCGTGCGCAACAGATCGTCGAAGAAGCCAAAGGCAATGCCAAGGTTGAGGCCGACAAGATTGTCGCCGGTGCCAAGGCGGAAATCGAACAGGAAGTCGAACGTGCCAAGCAGCAGCTGCGTGAGCGCGTCGCCGAACTGGCGGTTGCCGGTGCCGAGAAGATCCTGCGCAAGGAAATCAATGCGTCCGTGCATGCAGACATGCTGGGCGCCCTGAAACAGGACCTGTAAGCAATGGCTGAATCCGTCACTATCGCCCGTCCTTACGCCGAAGCGCTGTTCCGCGCTGCCAAGGAAAGCGGCAATCTGGCCAAGTGGTCCGAGCAGGTCGCCCTGCTGGGGCAGGTGGCTGCCAATCCCGAAGCCCGTGCGGCGGTCGGCGATCCGAACGTGGCAGCCTCGCAACTGGTCGACCTCTTCCGGTCTGCCTGTGGTACGGCGGTAGGTACGGAGCTGGCGAACTTCATCCAGCTGCTGTCCAACAACGACCGTCTGGGGCTGTTGCCGGAAATCGCCGGCTTGTACGAAAGCTACAAGCAAGCGGAAGAGGGCACCAAGCAGGCCGAAATCGTTTCGGCGTTCCCAATCGATGACAACCAGGTGAAAGCCTTGGTACCGCAACTCGAAGCCGTCTTCAAGACCAAGCTCGAAGCCGCTGTGTCGGTTGACCCGACCCTGATCGGCGGTATCAAGGTAATCGTTGGCGACCAGATGCTGGATGCTTCAGTCCGCGGCAAGCTTGACGCCATGGCTACGGCGCTGAACAACTAGGAGAATTTCATGCAGTTGAATCCTTCCGAAATTTCTGAACTGATCAAGAGCAAGATCCAGAACCTGCAAGGCGCATCGGAAGTGCGCACGCAGGGCACGGTGGTGTCCGTCACCGACGGTATCTGCCGTGTGCACGGCCTGCAAGACGTTATGCAGGGCGAAATGCTGGAATTCCCCGGCAACACGTTCGGCATGGCGCTCAACCTCGAGCGCGACTCTGTCGGCGCCGTTGTTCTTGGTGAATACGAGCACATTTCCGAAGGCGACGTGGTCAAGACCACCGGTCGCATTCTGGAAGTCCCCGTTGGCCCGGAACTGCTGGGTCGCGTGGTCAACTCCCTCGGCCAGCCGATCGACGGCAAGGGTCCGATCAATGCCAAGCTGACCGACAAGATCGAAAAGGTCGCACCGGGCGTTATTTGGCGTCAGTCCGTTTCCCAGCCGGTGCAAACCGGTCTGAAGTGTGTGGACTCCATGGTTCCGGTCGGTCGTGGCCAGCGCGAGCTGATCATCGGTGACCGCCAGACCGGCAAGACCGCCGTCGCCGTCGACGCCATCATCAACCAGAAGGGCAAGGGCCTGTTCTGCGTTTATGTCGCTATCGGCCAGAAGGCTTCCACCATCGCCAACGTCGTTCGCAAGCTCGAAGAGCATGGCGCGATGGAATACACCATCGTCGTCGCCGCTCCGGCTTCGGAATCTGCCGCGCTGCAGTACCTGGCTCCTTATGCCGGCTGCACGATGGGCGAATACTTCCGCGACACCGGTGAAGACGCCCTCATCGTTTACGACGACTTGACCAAGCAAGCCTGGGGCTACCGTCAGGTTTCCCTGCTGTTGCGCCGTCCGCCGGGCCGTGAAGCCTACCCGGGCGACGTGTTCTATCTCCACTCCCGTCTGCTGGAGCGCGCCGCTCGCGTTTCCGCCGCCTGGGTCGAGAAGCTCAGCAATGGCGCCATCAAGGGCAAGACTGGTTCGCTGACCGCTCTGCCGGTTATCGAAACGCAAGCCGGTGACGTTTCCGCCTTCGTTCCGACCAACGTGATCTCCATCACCGACGGCCAGATCTTCCTGGAAACCGACCTCTTCAACGCCGGTATCCGTCCCGCGATCAACGCCGGTATCTCCGTGTCCCGCGTCGGTGGCGCTGCCCAGACCAAGCTGATCAAGAAGCTCGGCGGCGGTGTCCGTCTGGCCCTGGCCCAGTACCGCGAACTCGCTGCCTTCGCCCAGTTCGCTTCCGACCTCGACGAAGCGACCCGCAAGCAGCTGGAGCGCGGCCGTCTGGTTACCGAGCTGATGAAGCAGCCGCAGTACTCGCCGATGAGCATCTCCGAAATGGCCGTCACGCTGTACGCAGCTGACAAGGGCTACTTCGACGATGTCGAAGTCAAGCGCGCCCTGGAATGCGAAAAGGCCATGATCGGTTACCTCAAGACCAACTGTGCCGACCTCATGAAGACCATGGAGTCGACCGCTGATCTGAGCGCCGATTCCGAGAAGGCACTTGCTGCCGGCATCCAGGCTTTCAAGAGCAGCTGGGTCTGATCTAGGAGAACGCCATGCCTAGCGGCAAGGAAATTCGCAACAAGATCAAGAGCGTCGAAAACACGCGCAAGATCACCAAGGCCATGGAAATGGTGGCCGCATCCAAAATGCGCAAGGCGCAGGACCGGATGCGTGCTGCCCGTCCCTACGGCGAGAAGATCCGGCGCGTTGCAGGCAACCTGTCTCATGCTTTGACCGAATACCGCCACCCGTTCCTGGTGAACCGCGAACAGGCCAATGTCGGCCTCGTTCTGGTGACCTCGGACAAGGGCCTGTGCGGCGGCTTGAACTCCAACCTCCTTCGCGTCGCTGTGGCGAAGATGAAGGAATTCGAGTCTCAGGGCAAGAAGCTGCAGGCAACCTGCATCGGCAACAAGGGTTTCGGCTTCATGCAGCGCTCTGGTGCCAAGATCGTCTCGCACGTGACCGGCCTGGGCGACACGCCCCATCTGGAAAAGCTGATCGGGCCGGTCAAGGTTCAGCTCGACGCCTACATGAAGGGCGAGATCGACGCGTTGTATATCGGCTATACCCGCTTCATCAACACGATGAAGCAGGAACCGGTGTTCGAGCAACTGCTCCCGCTGTCCGGCGATACCGTCGGCAGTGCCTCGCACAAGTGGGACTATGTTTACGAGCCGGAAGCCAAGTCGGTCATCGACGATCTGCTGATCCGCTATGTCGAAGCATTGATTTATCAGGCCGTCGCAGAAAACATGGCCTCCGAGCAGTCCGCCCGGATGGTTGCCATGAAGTCTGCTTCGGACAACGCCAAGACCGTAATCGGCGATTTGAAGCTGGTTTACAACAAGGCCCGTCAGGCTGCGATTACCAAGGAACTCTCGGAAATCGTCAGCGGCGCCGCCGCGGTGTGACGCGTAGATTTTTATTTTTGGGGATTTGAATATGAGTCAAGGTTCAATCGTTCAGTGTATCGGCGCCGTTGTGGACATCCACTTCCCGCGCGACGCGATGCCGAAGGTCTACGACGCGCTCAAGCTGGATGCTTCCGAAGCAAACGGCATGGCAGAAGACGGCCTGACGTTCGAAGTGCAACAACAACTGGGTGATGGCGTCGTTCGTACCATCGCCATGGGTTCTTCCGACGGTCTGCGTCGTGGCATGAAGGTGAACAACACCGGTGCCGGCATCTCCGTGCCGGTCGGTATGGGCACCCTGGGCCGCATCATGGACGTGCTCGGTCGCCCGATCGACGAAGCCG
Source organism: uncultured Dechloromonas sp. (assembly GCA_946477505.1). Lineage (GTDB taxonomy): Bacteria > Pseudomonadota > Gammaproteobacteria > Burkholderiales > Rhodocyclaceae > Azonexus. The sequence goes on from CAMKYP010000075.1 coordinate 8,985, forward strand.
GTCCGATCGACTCCAACGAGCTGCGCGTGATTCACCAGCCGGCTCCGAAGTTCGACGAACTGTCGTCTTCCGTCGATCTGCTGGAAACCGGCATCAAGGTTATCGACCTGATCTGCCCGTTCGCCAAGGGTGGCAAGGTCGGTCTGTTCGGTGGCGCCGGCGTCGGCAAGACCGTCAACATGATGGAACTGATCAACAACATCGCGAAGCAGCACTCCGGCTTGTCCGTGTTTGCTGGCGTGGGCGAGCGTACCCGTGAAGGTAACGACTTCTACCACGAAATGAAGGACTCCAACGTTCTCGACAAGGTCGCGATGGTGTTCGGTCAGATGAACGAGCCGCCGGGCAACCGTCTGCGCGTCGCTCTGACCGGTCTGACCATGGCCGAGCGTTTCCGTGACGATGGTCGTGACATCCTGTTCTTCGTGGATAACATCTATCGCTACACCCTGGCCGGTACCGAAGTGTCCGCGCTGCTGGGCCGTATGCCTTCCGCCGTGGGCTACCAGCCGACGCTGGCCGAAGAAATGGGCCGTCTGCAAGAGCGTATCACCTCGACCAAGGTTGGCTCGATCACCTCGATCCAGGCCGTTTATGTGCCTGCCGACGACTTGACCGACCCGTCTCCCGCCACCACCTTCCTGCACCTCGACTCCACGGTCGTGCTGTCGCGTGACATCGCCTCGCTGGGTATCTACCCGGCCGTCGACCCGCTCGACTCCACCTCCCGCCAGCTCGACCCGCAGATCGTGGGCGAAGAGCACTACGCCGTTGCCCGTGCCGTGCAGATGAACCTGCAGCGCTACAAGGAACTGCGTGACATCATCGCGATTCTGGGTATGGACGAACTGTCTCCTGAAGACAAGCTGGCCGTGTCCCGTGCTCGTAAGATTCAGCGCTTCCTGTCGCAGCCGTTCCACGTTGCTGAGGTTTTCACCGGTTCTCCGGGCAAGTTCGTTCCGCTCAAGGAAACCATCAAGGGCTTCAAGGGCATTTGCGCCGGCGAATACGATCACCTGCCGGAACAAGCGTTCTACATGGTCGGCGGTATCGAGGAAGTCATCGAAAAGGCCAAGACGCTGCAATAAGCAACGTCCGCATAGGAGCTGGTAATGCCTATTACTGTTCATTGTGATGTCGTCAGTGCCGAAGAATCGATCTTCTCCGGCCTGGTGGAAATCGCAGTGTTCCCCGGCGAAGCCGGGGAACTCGGCATCCTGCCGCGTCACACGCCGCTGCTGACCCGCATCAAGCCGGGCACCATTCGTCTGAAGGTGCCTGACCAGAGCGAGTTCGAGTTGGTGTACGTGTCCGGCGGCATGCTCGAGGTTCAGCCTGACATGATTACCGTGTTGGCTGACACCGCGATCCGCGCCCACGACCTCGACGAAGCCAAGGCACTCGAAGCCAAGAAGCGTGCCGAGGAGGCTCTGGCCAACCGGAACGCCGAGATGGACTACGCGGCGGCCGAAGCCGAGCTGGCGCAAGCCGTCGCTCAGTTGCAAGCAATTCAGCGTCTGCGCAAGCACACGCACTGATCCGGAAACAACGGACAAAAAAGGCAGCCCAGGCTGCCTTTTTTATTTGCTCTGCTTTTATTGCCTGACTAAATACGGGAGAGGCGTTTTTCCAGACGCGCCACGTCGTCTCGCAACGCGCTGACCGCATTGCCGAAGGACGAGAGATCGTCCTTACCCAGCAAGAGACCGGATTCCTCGACGGCATATTCGTGCACATTGGCTAGCGCATTGCCGGCACCTTGGTGCAAGCTATCGCCAAGAGAACGCCCGATTCGCACCAGCCGATACGCAGGTATGTCGCCGATCAAGGCGGCCAAGTCGGCCTCGATGTCCCATTCAAGATTGCGGAAAACAAATGCCAGACTTTCCGCAACGTCGACAGAGCCCTCCAGCTTGACCGACGAAAACAGGTTGTCGCGGTCTAGCAGCGCGCGAACGGGCACATCCGGGGGCAATGTCAGCCTTACATCGGGCTCGTCACCACCTGAGGCAAGATGAAACAAGCCGGCGTGGTCCAAGCCGAGTTGAATGGAGAAGAGCGGCCCGGCCTGAACGAGCAACCGTGCACCGGCATGTTTTCTCAGGCGATCCTGAGCCCATGGCGCGCTGCCAATCAGATGGTTCAAACCGCGAACCCCGAATTGCTTGACGAAATCCATGCCGTGCAAGCGCTTTAGAATTTGTAGCCGCGATGCAGTGCGACGACGCCGAGGGCGAGGTTGAAATATTCGACTTTTTCGAGACCGACGCTTTCCATCATGCGCTTCAGTTCCTCCTGATTCGGGTGCATTCGGATGGACTCGGAAAGATAACGATAACTGTCGGAATCGTTGGTGACCAGCTTGCCGACGCGCGGAATGACCTGGAACGAATAGAAATCATAGGCCGGCGCGAGCGGCTTCCATATCTGCGAAAACTCGAGGACAAGCAAACGACCGCCCGGACGCAGCACGCGGCGCATTTCGGCCAGCGCGAGGTCTTTGTGCGTCATATTGCGCAAGCCGAATGCCACGGTAACGCAATCGAACCAATCGTCGGGGAAGGGCAGCTTTTCGGCATCGCACTGGGCAACCGGGAGCATGTGCCCCTTATCGAGGAGACGATCCCGGCCGTGGGCCAGCATGGCATTGTTGATGTCCGTCAGCCAGACTTGCCCGCTTTTCCCCACTTTCTTGGCAAAGGCCAACGACAGGTCGCCGGTACCGCCGGCCACGTCGAGCACGCGTGATCCTTCGCGGACGCCGCTGCGCTGTATGGTGAATGCCTTCCACAGACGGTGCATGCCGGCTGACATCAAGTCGTTCATCAGATCATAACGGCTGGCCACCGAGTCGAAGACATTGGCTACCCGACGGGCTTTTTCCTGCTCGGCGACGGTTTCGTAGCCGAAATGCGTGGTTTCGTTGCTCATGACATTAATGGTGATGGCCGCAGCCGCCGCCCGAGGCGGGGCGCGAGGTAGTGTCGATATCGCGGGACAGGCCTTGTTCCTCGATCTGTTTCAGGTATTCCTGCCACAATTCGTCATGGTGCTTGCCTAAATTGTAGAGCATGTCCCATGAATACAGCCCGCTGTCGTGCCCGTCGGAAAAAACCAAGCGCAGCGCATACGTGCCGACCGGCTCGATGCGTTCGATATCGACGTTGCGCTTCCCGGTCTGCAGGGTTTCCTGGCCCGGTCCATGACCGCGTGCTTCGGCGGATGGCGTGTAAACGCGCAGGTATTCAAAGTCCAGCGAATATATCTCGCCGCCTTCATAGATCAATTCAAGGCGCCGGGATTTCTGGTGCAGTTTGATTTCGCTCGGTATCGGCGTATCGCGGTCTATACCCGCCATGGTGTCCTCCGGGAGTAAGGGCGATAGTTTAGCGCACTCAC
>CAMKYP010000076.1 GCA_946477505.1 uncultured Dechloromonas sp.
GCGCGCCATCGTGGCCGCCGACAAGGCGCTGAAGACTTGGCGCGAAACCACCGCCGCCGAGCGCTCCCGCATCCTGCGCCGCTGGTTCGACCTGCTGATGGCCAACCAGGAAGACCTCGCCGCGCTGATGACCGCCGAGCAGGGCAAGCCGCTGGCCGAGGCGAAGGGCGAGATCGCCTACGCCGCCGCCTACATCGAATGGTTCGCCGAGGAGGCCAAGCGCGCCTACGGGGAGGTCATCCCGTCGCCGTTCAAGGATCGCCAGATCGTCGTCACCAAGGAGCCGGTCGGCGTCTGCGCCGCCATCACGCCGTGGAACTTCCCGTCGGCGATGATCACCCGCAAGGTCGCCCCGGCGCTGGCTGCCGGCTGCACCATCATTTTGAAGCCGGCCGAGCAGACCCCGCTTTCCGCCCTGGCCCTGGCCGAACTGGCCGAGCGCGCCGGCGTCCCGGCCGGCGTGTTCAGCGTCGTCACCGGCAAGGCGTCGGCCATCGGCGGCGTGATGACGGCCAGCCCCATTGTCCGCAAGCTGACCTTCACCGGCTCGACGCCGATCGGCCAGTTGCTGATGCAGCAGTGCGCCGGCACGGTCAAGAAGATGTCGCTGGAACTGGGCGGCAACGCGCCGTTCATCGTGTTCGACGACGCCGATGTCGATGCCGCCGTCGCCGGTGCGCTGGCGTCCAAGTACCGCAACGCCGGCCAGACCTGCGTCTGCTCCAACCGCTTCCTGGTCCAGGAAGGCATCTACGACACCTTCGCGACCAAGCTGGCCGCCGCCGTTGCCGGGCTGAAGGTCGGCAATGGCATGGAGGAGGGCGTCACGCAAGGCCCGCTGATCGACGATGCAGCCATCAACAAGGTCGAGGAGCTGGTCGAGGACGCCGTTACCAAGGGCGCCCGCGTGGTGACCGGCGGCAAGCGCCATGTGCTGGGTCGCACCTGGTTCGAGCCGACCATCCTGGCCGATGTGACGACGGGCATGGCCGTCGCCAAGGAAGAAATCTTCGGGCCGGTCGCACCGCTGTTCCGCTTCAAGACCGAGGCGGAAGCCGTGCAGATGGCCAACGACACCGAGTTCGGCCTGGCCGCCTACTTCTTCTCCAAGGACCATGGCCGCGTCTGGCGCGTATCGAAGCAGCTCGAATACGGCATGGTCGGCATCAATACGGGTCTCATCTCGACCGAGGTGGCGCCGTTCGGTGGCGTCAAGTTGTCGGGTGTCGGCCGCGAAGGTTCCAGCCACGGCTTGGATGAGTACATGGAAACCAAGTATTTGGCATTGGGCGGCCTGTAACACCAACGCGTTATTCCCGCACAGGCGGGGATAACGAATTGACCCCGTACATGCAGATGCCAAACGCTTCCATCGAACCGGCCCGCGAGGGCCGTTTCATTTTTCTGCTCGGCGCGCTCGTCGCCTTCGGGCCGCTGGCCATCGATCTCTATCTGCCTGCCTTGCCGGCGATAGCGGCGGGCCTGGGCGCGTCGCCCGAGGCGGTGCAGTCGTCGATCACCGTCTTCCTGGCCGGCTTCGCGGTCGGCATGCTGTTCTACGGGCCGATTTCCGATCGCTACGGACGGCGTACCGTGATGTTGAGCGGAATCGCGCTGTTTGCGCTGGCCAGCCTCGCCTGCATGCTGGCCACGGCGGTCGAGCAACTGATCCTGGCCCGTTTTGTCCAGGCCTTGGGGGGCGGCGCCGCCTCGGTGCTGGCGCGGGCCGTCGTGCGCGACGTCTATTCGTCGACCGAGGCGATTCGCAAGCTGTCGCTGATGTCCATGGTCACGGCCATCGCGCCGCTGCTCGCCCCCTTGCTCGGCAGCGCGCTGCTGGCCGGTTTCGGCTGGCGGGGCACCTTCGCCGCCGTGCTGGCCTGGGGCGTGCTCAGCCTGGCGGTCGTCTGGCGCCTGTTGCCGGAAACCCTGCCCCCCGAGAAACGCGGGCAGATGTCGCTGGCCGCGGCCTTCGCAGCCTATGGACGCCTGGCGGTCGACCCGGTCGCCATCGGCCTGCTGCTGGCCGGTGGCATGTCCTTCGCCGCAATGTTCGCCTACATCACGGCCAGTCCCTTCTATTTCATCGCCTTGCAAAAGCTGTCGCCAGTTGCCTATGGCGCACTGTTCGCGGCCAACGCCCTGGGCATTTTCGCGGCCAACTACGCCAACAGCCGTCTGGTCAAAAGCCGGGGTGCCGCGGGGATGGCCGGTGTCGGATGCGCCAGCGGCCTTGCCGGGGCGCTGCTGCTGGCGGGGGCGGTGTTCGGCGGTGACCTGCTGCCGCTGGTGATTGCCGGTCTCTTCGTCGTGGTCAGCATGACCGGCCTGCTCGGCGCCAATTGCGTCGGCCTGCTCATGGCGCGCTATCCGCAGAACGCCGGTGCGGCGGCGGCCCTCTTCGGTTCCAGCCAGTTCGGTTTCGGCATGTGGGCCAGCGCGGCGGTCAGTTACACTCACGACGGCAGCGGCCGGCCCATGGCTTGGGTGATCGTGGCGACCATGACGATCTCGGTATTCGGCTATCTGCTCTACCGGCGCGCCGTGCGCTGATTCGAATCCCGCTAGCGAGGCTGATCATGCATCCTGTCATCCTGTATTGCACCGCTGCCCTGGGCTGCCTGCTCTTCCTGCTCGGGCTCTCCGTCTCCATGTTGCGCCGCCGCGCCGGTATCGGGTCCGGCCCCGCTCCGGACAAGAACGCGCCGCTCAACCGGGTTATCCGGGCGCATGCCAATACGGCTGAGTTTGCTCCCTTCCTGGCTGTGATTTATCTGTACTTCGGCTGGCGCGGACCCTCCGACCTGGCCGTCTGGCTCATTGTCGCAGCCACTGTCAGTCGCTTCCTGCTGGTTATCGGCCTCATCGCCTGGCCGAGTATGTCCCGACCAAACCCGCCTCGCTTCATCGGCGCGCTGGGTACTTACCTGTGCGGTGTCGCGCTGTCGGTCTTGATGGTGGTGGGCGGGTGAGGCGCAGCGCTGTTCGCCGCATGAGCCCGGCCGCCGCAAAACCACGTTTGCCAGCCGGCATGCGCGCGCTGGCGCATCGCAATTTCCGCTTGTATTTTGCCGGACAGGCCGTCTCCATACTCGGTTCGTGGATACAGCAAGTAGCGCTCGCCTGGCTGGTCTATCGCCTGACCGGGTCGGCCGCCTTGCTCGGCGTCACGGCCTTCTGCGGCTTGATCCCGCAGTTGCTGGTCGGGCCGCTGGCCGGCGCGTGGATCGACAAGCAGGACAAGAAAAAATGGCTGGTCGGCGTGCAGGCGCTGATGGCCGTGCAGGCGTTCGTGCTGGCCGGGCTGACCTGGGCCGACTGGATTGGCACGCTCTTCATCGTGTTGATGGCCCTCGTGCTCGGCACCCTCAGCAGTTTCGACGCGCCCCTGCGCCAGTCCCTGATCGGCAGTTTTGTCGGCAGTCGTGACGACCTGCCCAACGCGCTGGCCCTCAACGCCATGCTGTTCAATGCCGGGCGCTTCGTCGGGCCGCCCATCGCCGGCCTGTTGCTCGGCACGACGTCGGAGGCTTTCTGCTTCGCCATCAACGGGTTTTCCTTCCTGGCCCTGATCGCCGGCATCCTGCTCGTGCACGGCACGCCGCCGCCGCGTGCCAAGGGGTCGATGGGCGAGGTGTTCAAGGAAGGCCTGCAGTACGCATGGCAGACATGGAGCGTCCGTACCCTGATCCTGACGCTCATTGCCCTGAATCTGACGGCCTCGACCTACGCCGTGCTGCTGCCGGTGTTCGCGCGCGACGTGTTTGCCGGCGATGCGACAACCCTCGGCTGGCTGTGGGGGGCGGCCGGTTGCGGCGCCTTCCTATCGACCATCTACCTGGCCACCCGCAAGGCGGTGCCCGCCGTGGTGTCGGCCATCGTCGCCGGCGTCACGATCAGCATGGTATCGATGCTCGTCTTCGCCATGACCACCTGGCTGCCGCTGGCGCTGGCTGGCATGGTCGGCCTCGGGTTCGGCATTTCGGTATGCAATGTCGGCATCAACATGGTGTTGCAGAGCATTGCGCCGGAAACGCTGCGCGGGCGGATCGTCTCCTTCTTCACCTCGGCCCGCTTCGGCTTCGATGCGCTGGGTGGGCTGCTCGCCGGTTTCGTCGCCTCCTGGCTGGGGGCGGGGCGCACCCTGTTGGTCGAAGGCGGCGCCTTGCTGCTGTTCGTCGTCTTCCTCTTCACCCGGCGACAGCGCCTGCTGGCTCAAGTCGCCGAAGCCCACGGAAATTCATCGCATGGACATTGAAATGATCGCCTCGCTCGGCCTCGCTAGCGCCGAACAACTCGCCGACGGCGCCCTGGCCGCCGCCCGCGAAACCGGTGTCAAGATCTGCGTGGCCGTCGTCGACCGCGCCGGCTACCCGCTGGTCTTCAAGCGCCACCCGGGCGCGCCCTTCCACTCCATCGACATCGCGCTCGACAAGGCCTACACCGTGGTCAGCTTCGGCCCGGCCACCGCCAAGTGGGACGCCCGCCTGGCCAAAGGTTCGGACATGCTGCGCCACGGCCTGATGCAGCGTGACCGTTTCATCGGTTTCGGCGGCGGCCTGCCGGTCAAGCACGACGGCGTGCTGGTCGGGGCAATCGGCGTTTCCGGTGGCAGCGAGGCGCAGGACGTAGCGTTCGCCGAGGCAGCTCTGGCGGGCTTGGCGGCTGGCGCTTGAAGGCTCAGCTGGCCGCGAAGGCCCGGTGGTGCCCGGACGGCTGACTTAGCCGGGGTGTCCGGGATTCACGATGCGCATCCCGGTGCAACAGACCGTCAGGGGCTGACTTTGCCTTGGCCGTCCTGTTCTTCCGTGAGCAGCGGGGCCTCCACGCCTTCCCGGGGCGACGCGCATTTCGACGACCCGCAGCCGTTCCGCTTGCAACTCCCCGGCGCCGCAATATCGACACCGTCTTCGCTCATGTTCTTCAGGATCTGATAGATGACCGCCACGCCAGCGGCAAGCAGAACAAGGGCGACGATGACAGCGAACATGGCAAAAGCTCGGAAGAGGAGTAGGCGGCCACTATACCGTGGCGGACTGCTGTATCAATGAAGTGAAACCTAGCACCGGGAATTCTGCCAAAAGGGGGGAACAATCGTTGCAAGGAATACCATGCCGACTTCGCCCGGCCGTCAGCCCATAGAGCCCGACACCCCCAATCCCCAAGACCCGATCCACCACCCCCGCAAACCGGATCATCCCGTTCGCGACGAACGAGAGGAAGGTGGGATCGATACTGATGACGCTGATGATACCGGGGCAGACCCTTGGTGGATGTAGGGGGCGGGCGCGGCCAAGGGCTGAGGCTTGCTCCAGCCTGCAAGCGGTTATGTGGTTAATGTGGCCGTATCTTTTTTCTCAGCTTACGGCAGCAATGTGCCCTTTGCTGCCGGTCGGGCCTTGGAAAAGCGGACGTTCAGGAACGACGAAGGTTAGCGGCAGGCGGACAGCGCAGCTGGCCGACTGTCAGCTGGACCGGATTGTTGGGCGTCAGTTGGAAGGCTTCTCGATTACCCATTGGATATGGTCCATGTATTCAGTAAGGGAGATCTTGCGGCGGGTAAATGCATCGGCAATTTGAACGGGAACAAATGCAGTACCGAAGCGAGTTCCATCTTGGAGAATCAAGGAGATGCCGGCTCTGTCTAGCCGATCCTTTGTGGAAGGATCGAGAAGTATTCCTACGCTAAGCTGGTCGAGCAGTTGAGATGCATGAATCAGAGCGTGCTGTGGAGGCCGCCCCAAGCGATCCCTTACTGTAAGGGTGCCGTCGCGTTTCTCGTGCTGCCACCCAACACTCTCGAAGCCTACTGTCGACAGGCCGTGTCCGATATTTAGCAGCGCGGTAGACAGACGCATGTCGATTTTTGGAATTCCTAGCGAATGCAGTTCCTGCATGTGCTCGATGTAAGTGATCGTATTCGCTAGCCTTACCGCCGTATGGACTCTGAGAAGCCAATGCCACACGCCTCTCAATCGGTGGAATCCAAGGCGGCGGGCCTGAACGTTTCCCTTGCCGTAGCTGACTTCTATTGTTCGTGGCCCAACTAATCGGAAGGTCTTGTGAGCCGCGATATTTCGCCACTGGTTGATCGAAATCGATAAATCGGGGTCGGCCAACATCGTTGGAACTTGATTTCTCAACGCGGTGGGAAATTCACCAACGAGGGCGCCGAAATCCAGCTTCGAAACGTTTTCTGGCCAAGCCTTACCCGTGTCGACTTGCGCAAACGAGAACAAGATTTGCAGTTGCGGTTTGAAGCAGCCCTCTGCTACTCCGTCGATGGTCGAGAAGAGCTGGTAGACCCGATCGTTAATGGCAGCATCAGGCTCAAGCGGCGCAGACGTCCCAAACATATTCAGCCATCGATCGTCCGATGTATGCATATTGGCAATTAGTCTGAGCAGGTTTTCATATGCACCCTGGCGATCCGCCCGTAGAACCCGCCGATGCAGCCGCAAGCACCAGGAAAGAAGGTTTGTGTATTCGGGAAATAGGGCAATGCGTGCAAGGTTCCTAAGCTCAAGGTGAAATGAATCGATATGTTTAGTCAGCTGCCGCCGACGGCGAATGTATGGCGCAAACGCGCTCTGCGTCGCGGCATTCCAATCGTTTCTAGTAAATTTTTTGGGAAGCTGGTGCTCGCTGAGTGATCGAATGAGCTTACGCATCTAGTGCCCAAGTAGCCTTTGCTATGACGCCCAACAGTGTTTACACGGACGCATGGGTCCGTATAACAATTGATATTGTTGACGTGGGGTTGGGTGTTCAAATCGCATTGTTGTCAGTGGCTTAGAGTTTTTGCGGTCAGTATAACAAAGCAATATGTCGAACGGGTCTGAGAGGCGCTATGGCAGCTTTCTGGCAGCATCTTCGAAAGGCCGCTCGTGGCCGATAGCGCCCGTTCGACGTGAAGCGCCCATGCCAAGCACTTCTGACGCAGCCTCGCGTAATTCGGTAACATCGCGTCTTTACCCTTGCCGCTTCAGACCACGGAAAGTCGACCATGCAATATCACGCTGCCAATACCGATTCCCTGATGACCATTACCAACCGGCCGGAGCTCGTTTTCGAGCGCGGCGAGGGGTCCTGGCTGTTCGATCATCAGGGCAAGCGCTATCTCGATTTCATCCAGGGCTGGGCGGTCAATTGTCTTGGTCACTGCCCGCCGGAGATCACTGCCGCGCTGACCGAGCAGGCCGGCAAGCTGCTCAATCCCAGCCCGGCCTTCTACAACGGGCCGATGGTCGAGCTGGCGAGTCTGCTTACCGCGAATTCCTGCTTCGACCGCGTCTTCTTCGCCAATACCGGCGCCGAGGCCAACGAGGGGGCGATCAAGCTGGCCCGCAAGTGGGGGCAGCTGAACCGCGACGGCGCTTTCGAGATCATCACCTTCGGCCACTCTTTCCACGGCCGCACGCTGGCGACCATGTCGGCTTCCGGCAAGGCCGGTTGGGACACGATCTTTGCCCCGCAGGTGTCCGGCTTCCCGAAGGCGGTCTACAACGACATCGCCTCGGTCGAGGCATTGATCGGGCCGAAGACGGTCGCCGTCATGCTCGAGCCGGTGCAGGGCGAGGGCGGCGTGATCCCGGCCGACCTGGAATTTCTCAAGGCCTTGCGCGGGCTGACCGAGGCGCGCGGCATCCTGCTTATCGTCGACGAAGTGCAGACCGGCGTCGGGCGTACCGGCAAGCTGTTCGCCCACGAACATGCCGGCATCGCGCCGGACATCATGACGCTCGGCAAGGGCATCGGCGGCGGTGTACCGCTGGCGGCGCTGCTGGCCCGCGAAGCCATCTGCTGTTTCGTTCCGGGCGACCAGGGCGGCACCTACAACGGCAATCCGCTGATGACGGCGGTTGGCCTGGCGGTGCTCAAGCGCATGCTGGCGCCGGGCTTCCTCGCCGAAATCGACGCCCGGGGCCAATATCTTGCCAAGCGCCTGCTCGAACTGTCGGCCAAGCATGGACTGAGGGGCGAGCGCGGTTCCGGCCTGCTGCGCGCCTTGATTCTCGACGACGAGCGCGGTCCCGAGATCGTCGCCAAGGCGCTGGCACTGACGCCCTGCGGCCTGCTGCTCAATGCACCGCGTCCGAATCTGCTGCGCTTCATGCCGGCGCTCAACGTCAGCGAGGCCGAGGTCGACCAGATGATCGGCTTGCTGGATAGCTTGTTGCTGCGCTAATTGGGCTTGCCCCGGGCGCGGCAAGTCAGGATTGGCACCCCGGCTTGCTCGTCGGAAGGCGTGGGTTGTCTGGTCTGGTTTGATCAATTGCCCTAAGGCGTTCCTGAGGCGGGGGGGCTGGGCGCCCTCCTGCATCGTCTCGGTATCGAACCCTGGAATTTTCCTGCGACCGCAGGCGGGAGGGCCATCTTCCCAATTGTTGCAAAATACCATTTTCTGTACATGGTTTTTTTGACGGAAGGCGCTCTATGTAAGGGTTTTGTGATTTAGGATGTGGCTTTGGCAGACCTGTTGTGTTTTTTGTTGTTCGCAGGTTTGTCGATCAAATCAGAAAACACATCGCTTTCGCCCCAATGAATCGCCGTCAATTGATCAAGACCATCGCCGCCATGGCCGGTATTTCCGCTTGTGCAAGATTCGGCAGTGGGCCAATGACGATTGCTGCGCATACCTGGGTGGGTTACGAGCCGATGTTCATGGCGCGCAACGAGGGGTGGCTGGAAGAGCAGACGGCGCGTTTATACCAGACCCAAAACGCGATGGAATCGCTGCAGGCCTTGGCCGAGGGCAAGGTTCACGGGGCTGCATTGACGCTGGACGAGGTGTTGCAAGCCAGGCAGCGCGGCCAGAAGCTGACGGCGGTGATGATTTTCAACATCTCGGCCGGAGCGGACATGCTGGTTGCCCGGCCACAGCTCGCTTCCCTGTCGGACCTCCGTGGCAAGCGCCTGGCTTACGAGCAGAGTTCGGTGGGGGCTTTGTTGCTGGCCGAGATATTGAACAAAGCGGGGTTGGCCAGGAGCGACCTTACGCTCCTGCCGCTTGGCGTGGACAAGCAAGTCGCAGCATGGCGAGAGAAGGCATTCGATGCCGCCATCACCTACGAGCCGGTGGCCAGCGAACTGCTCGATCTCGGTGCCCGCAAGTTGTTCGACAGCCGCCAGATTCCGAACACCATCGTCGATGTACTGGTCATACGCAGCGATCTGGTGAGCGAGTACGACGAGGCGCTCCGCCACCTCCAGCGTGCACATTTCCGGGCCCTCGATCACCTGGCACGCAATCCTCACGATGCCGCCTACCGGATGGCGGGGCACTTGGGTTTGCCCGCGGGTGATGTCCTGTCGGCCTTCAAGGGCCTGGTCTTGCCGGATGCTCCGGCCAATCAGCGTTTGCTGGCCGGCAAAGAACCTCCGTTATTGCTGACGGCCAAAAGACTCTCGGCGGTGATGCTTGCCGGCGGGCTACTGCAACAGCCGGATACGCTCCATGAGTTGGTCAACGCCGATTTCATTCCGGGGGATCTGCTCGAACAATGATTCCGGCCACGTCCGTTTCCATGTGGGTCGTGACCCGGCACGCTCTTGGTGGCTTGCTCCTGCTCATCGCCTTGGTCGCCGGTGGCTTGGCCATGGCGGCGGAGCCGGTCAGGATTGGCGTCTTGTCGTTTCGCCCCAAGGTAGAGACTTTGAAACAATGGCAGCCATTGGCTGCCGTGCTGAAGCAGTCGATTCCCGATCGGGACTTTAGCGTCGAACCCCTCCACTACGACGAGCTCAATCTCGCGGTGGCCAGCCGGCAACTCGATTTCGTGTTGACTAATCCCGGACATTTCGTTTACCTCAGTCGTACCGTCGGAGTGTCAGCGCCATTGGCCACGCTGGTCGTGAAGGAAAGCGGGCAGGCTCTTTCCGTTTTCGGCGGGGTGATTTTCAGCCGCGCCGATCGCGCAGATATTCAGGCATTGACCGATGTTCGCGGAAAGACGGTTGCGACCCCCAATCCGGGGTCTCTGGGCGCCTACCAGATGCAGGCTTACGAATTGCACAGGGTTGGCGTCAGGCTGGCTGAGGATGTCCACCTGCTGGAAACCGGCTTGCCGCAGAACACGGTTGTCGATGCGGTTTTGTCGGGGAAGGCGGATATCGGACTGGTGCGTACCGGGTTCCTCGAGGGGCTTGCCCGCGAGGGCAGAGTCGACATGAATCAGTTCAAGGTGCTCAATCGCCAGTCCCTGCCGGGGTTCCCGGTCAGTGCCTCGACGCGTCTCTATCCTGAATGGCCCATTGTCGCCATGCCGCAGGTCAATGAAGCGCTGGCACGCCAGGTTCTGGCTGCCTTGCTCCTGGTGCCGGAAGATGGTGCAAGCGCGCAAGCGATGGGGATCGCCGGTTTTTCCGTGCCGGCCGACTATACGCCGGTGGCCGACCTGCTTCGGGAGATGCGGATGCCGCCGTTCGAGCAGGCTCCGACATTCACCTTGGGCGACGTGTGGGCTCGCTACCAGTGGCCCATGGTGGCCGCCTTCGTCGCGCTGGGCATGATCCTGGTACTGGGTTTCCGGCTTTTCCTGACCCGCCGGGAGTTGCTGCTTCAGCATCAAACCGTTCTTGACCAGAAGCAGCGCCTGGAGTTGAGTGAAACACGCTTTCAGCTGGCGATCGAAGGTGCCGAGGCGGGCGTCTGGGACAATGATCTGGTTTCCGGGGCCCTCTATCATTCGCCACGGATGTACGAAATGCTGGGCTATACCGCTGAAGAGCTTCCGGCGGAATTTGAGGCATGGAAGGCGGTCATGCATCCCGATGATTGGGAGAGCCTCTGGGTGCGCGTGCAGTCTCACCTGGACAGACCCGATGATGAGTACGAATTTGTCATGCGCTTGCGCCATCGGGACGGCAATTGGCGCTGGGTGCTGACCCGGGGACGGGCAACGCGCGATGCGCAAGGACGCCCGGTGCGCTTCACCGGGACGCATATGGACATTACCGAGCGCAAGCAGGCTGAAGAGGAGCTTTTGCGTCACCGCGACCATCTTGAGGAGCTGGTTGCCGAGCGGACGGTAGCGCTGCAGATCGCCAAGGAAGCAGCCGAAGCGGCGAGTCGTGCGAAAAGCGCCTTTCTGGCCAATATGAGTCATGAGTTGCGTACCCCGATGAATGCCATCATGGGGATGACGGATCTGGCCCTGCGGCGAGCCGTGGATGCCAAGCAGGCCGACCAGTTGAACAAGGTGATCGGTGCCTCCAGGCATTTGCTGGGAGTCATCAACGATATTCTCGATCTCTCGAAAATCGAGGCGGAACATCTTGAGCTGGAGCGTATTCCTTTCGATCTCAAAGCGGTTTTCGGCAAAGTGTCCGGTTTGCTCAACCAGGCTGCCGCCGACAAGGGCTTGCAGCTGCATATGGACATTCCCGATGAATTGGCTGGCCTGCGTTTGGTCGGCGATCCGCTGCGCCTGGGCCAGATATTGATCAATCTCGGCAGCAACGCCATCAAGTTCACCGAGCGTGGCAGCGTTAGCATCCGCGGGCGATTGAGCGAAGAGCCTGACGATAGCGTTTGTGTCCGCTTCGATGTCGAGGATACCGGGATCGGGATTGCCGCCGGCGATCAGGCGCGCCTGTTTTCCGCGTTCGTCCAGGCGGATGACTCAATCACGCGCAAGTATGGTGGCAGCGGCCTGGGTTTGGCGATCAGCAGGCGTCTGGTCGAAATAATGGGCGGCGAGATCGGGGTTCATAGCGAGCCGGGTAAAGGAAGCACTTTCTGGTTTACGGCCCATCTGGCAAAGGACGGGGCGGCCGGGGAGGCCGGTGAGGTGGCGGAGACAAGCTCTGCGGAGGCTGAGCTGAAGGCAGCGTACGCCGGAACGCGCGTGCTCCTGGTCGAGGATGAGCCGATTAATCAGGAGGTCTCGCGTTGCCTTCTGGAGGCCGTGGGCTTGCATACCGACATCGCAAACGACGGGTTGGAAGCGGTCGATCACGCCTTGGCGACCGATTATGCCCTCATCCTGATGGATATGATGATGCCCCGCCTGGACGGGTTGGGTGCAACGCGGGCCATTCGCGAAGCGGTGGACAGGCATAGGACACCGATTATCGCGATGACGGCCAATGCTTTTTCCGAAGATCAGGAACGATGCCTGGCGGCCGGTATGAACGACTTCATGTCCAAGCCGGTGGCACCCGATGAGCTCTATGCCAAGCTGCTGAAATGGTTGCGTACGCGCGACGCAAGCTGACCGCGGTGGTTTGAGCGACAGGGCTGGGCGGCATGCGTTTGCTGCGGCGCGCGCTAGCGGATAAAGCCTTTCAGAATCTCGCGGAATGCCGGGGAGTCGGCGTTTTCCA
>CAMKYP010000077.1 GCA_946477505.1 uncultured Dechloromonas sp.
TTGTCGAGTTCGTCGGTGGTGATGCCTGCCTTGACGAAGGGTTCGATGTAATCGAGAACCTCTCCGGCGAGACGCCCGGCAATGCGCATTTTTTCGATTTCTTCCGGGGTCTTGATGGTGATACTCATGGTTTTTTCGGTACGTTAGGGATGAAGAAGGATAAATGATGGGGCTGGTTTCGCAAAGAGCAGGCCCGTGGAAATGGCATACTGTGCGGGTTTTCAGCCCATCGGGGTCGTGATGAGGATTCTCCTGCTCGGTAAGGATGGCCAGGTCGGCTGGCAGTTGCAGCGCTCGCTGGCGCCGCATGGTGAAGTCGTTGCTTGCGGGCGCGCGCAGTGTGATTTGGCCGATACGGATCGTATTCGTTCCGTCGTTCGCGAACTGCGCCCGGGCATCATCGTCAATGCGGCAGCGTACACCGCTGTAGACAAGGCCGAGTCCGAACCGGAGTTGGCGCACCAGATCAATGCCGTGGCGCCGGGTGTGCTGGCCGAGGAGGCGGCACACTTGGGCGCTTTGTTGCTGCATTATTCGACGGACTATGTTTTTGACGGTGCCAAGGCGGCGCCCTATGTCGAAGACGATCCGACAGGGCCACTGGGTGTGTATGGACGCACCAAGCGGGAGGGTGAGGCGGCGATACAGGCCGCGGGCGGAAAATCGGTGATTTTCCGCACTAGCTGGGTATTCGGAGCGCGTGGCAACAATTTCGTCAAAACCATTCTTCGTCTGGCCCGCGAAAAAGAGACCTTGAGTGTGGTTGGCGACCAAATCGGTTCGCCGACGCCGGCCGCCATGCTGGCTACGGTCACCGGCGTCGGTCTGGCCATGCTGCGTCATGGCGCCGCCCTGGAAGAAGGGGAGAGCCGCCTGTATCACCTGGCGGCGGCACGACCGGTGAGTTGGTGTGAATTCGCCCGCACCATCGTTACGTTGGCCAGGCAGGCGCCGGGCTTCGACCTGCGTCTGGAGGCCGGAGCGATCAAGGCCATCACCACCGCCGACTATCCGACTCCGGCACGTCGTCCGATGAATTCAAGGCTCGACTGTCGCCAGCTGGAAAAAGATTTCGGGCTGCAAATGCCCGACTGGCAGCCTTATCTGGAGCGCATGCTGCAGTTACTGGCCTTGAAGCAAAATGGTTATTGAGGCTGTTGGCTTCCCCGTTCTCCTGCTATAATCCGCAGGTTTTTCTCGGTCGTTTCGGCCGCGAGAAACGGTTGTCTGCACGGTGCAGGCAACCAAAATCCACACATCCGCCGATTAAGGGTGTCCGTCAAAACTCAATAATGACGGGCGTTTCCGGCGGGTGGCGGTTCAACCCTTAAAAGGAAATTGCTATGTCCGTTACTATGCGCGAAATGCTGGAAGCCGGTGTCCACTTCGGCCACCAGACCCGTTTCTGGTCCCCCAAGATGGCTCCGTACATCTTCGGTGCTCGCAACAAGATTCACATCGTCAACCTCGAAAAGACCCTGGTTAAGTACAACGAAGCCATGGCTTTCGTGAAGAAGCTGGCCTCCAATCGCGGCACCATCCTGTTCGTTGGCACCAAGCGCCAAGCCCGCGAAATCATCGGCGAAGAAGCGCTGCGTGCCGGTGCTCCGTATGTTGACCAGCGTTGGCTGGGCGGTATGTTGACCAACTTCAAGACCGTCAAGACCTCCATCAAGCGCCTGAAGGACATGGAGCTGGCTGTTGAGGCCGGCGAACTCGATCGCATGCCGAAGAAGGAGGCGCTGACCTTCCGTCGCGAACTGGAAAAGCTGCAGAAGTCCATTGGCGGCATCAAGGATATGGGCGGCCTGCCGGATGCTATCTTTGTTGTCGACGTCGGCTATCACAAGATCGCCATCACCGAAGCCGAAAAGCTGGGCATCCCGGTCATCGGCGTGGTCGATACCAATCACTCTCCGGAAGGTGTTTCCTACGTCATCCCGGGTAACGACGATTCTTCCCGTGCCATCCAGCTCTATGCCCGCGGCGTCGCTGACGCCATCCTCGAAGGTCGCAGCCAGGTGGTTGCCGATATCGTGGCGGCCGGTGGTGACGACGAGTTCGTCGAAGTGCAGGAAGCGGCTGAATAAATAAAGATGTAACGGCGGAGCTTCAGGCTCCGCCAGTTTTATAAGCTCAGGAGAAAGAAATATGGCGGCAATTACCGCAGGTATGGTTGCAGAACTGCGCGGCAAGACCGACGCACCGATGATGGAATGCAAGAAAGCGCTGACCGAAGCCGACGGCGATATGGCCAAGGCGGAAGAAATCCTTCGCGTCAAGCTGGGCAACAAGGCCTCCAAGGCTGCTGCCCGTATCGCTGCCGAAGGTATCGTTGCGATCAGCATCTCAGCCGATGGCAAGACCGGTGCGATCATCGAAGTGAATAGCGAAACCGACTTCGTTGCCAAGAACGACGAATTCATCGCGCTGGCCAACGGCTCTGCCAAGTTGGTTGCCGAAAAGAATCCGGCTGACGTCGCTGCGCTGTCCGCGCTGCCGATGGGCGAAGGTACCGTCGAATCCACCCGTTCCGCTCTGGTCGGCAAGATTGGCGAGAACATGTCCATCCGCCGTTTCGTCCGCTTCGAAGCCAAGGGCAAGCTGGTTTCCTACATCCACGGTGGCGCCAAGGTTGGTGTCGTGGTTGATCTGGTTGGTGGCGACGAGCAGCTGGGCAAGGATCTGGCCATGCACATCGCCGCTTCCAAGCCGAAGGCGCTGGATGCATCCGGTGTTTCTGCCGAACTGCTCGAGACCGAGCGTCGTGTCGCCATCGAGAAGGCGCGCGCCGACAACAAGCCGGAAGCCATGCTGGAAAAGATCGCCGAAGGTACCGTCCAGAAGTACCTGAAGGATGTCACCTTGCTGGCGCAAGTCTTTGTCAAGGCCGAAGATGGCAAGCAAACCATCGAACAACTGCTGAAGGCCAAGGGCGCTTCTGTCGCCGGCTTCACGCTCTACATGGTGGGCGAAGGCATCGAGAAGAAGGTTGACGACTTCGCTGCAGAAGTCGCTGCCCAGGCCGCTGCCGCCGCTGCCAAGAAGTAATTGAAAGGAACGCCGATGACCACACCCAAATACAAGCGCATCCTCCTGAAACTCTCCGGCGAGGCCCTGATGGGTACCGACGCCTACGGCATCAATCCGAAAGTGATCGGTGAGATTTGCGGGGAGATCAAGGCGGTCGCCGACCTGGGGGTGGAAATCGGCGTCGTGATCGGCGGTGGCAACATCTTCCGCGGCATGGCCGGTACGGCCACCGGGATGGATCGCGCTACCGCGGATTACATGGGCATGCTGGCCACGGTGATGAATGCCATGGCACTGTCCGACGCGATGCGTCAATGCGGTCTGAATGCCCGTGTGCAGTCGGCCCTGAATATCGAGCAGGTGATTGAGCCGTACATTCGTGGCAAGGCCATCCGCTATCTTGAAGAAGGCAAGATCGTGATCTTCGGTGCCGGTACCGGCAACCCCTTCTTCACCACCGATACTGCTGCAGCACTGCGCGGTTCGGAAATCGGCGCGGAAATCGTGCTGAAGGCGACCAAGGTCGACGGCATCTACACGGCCGATCCCAAGAAGGATCCTTCGGCAACGCGCTACGACAAGATCAGCTTCAACGAGGCGATCTCCAGGAATCTCGCGGTCATGGACGCGACTGCCTTTGCGCTGTGCCGCGACCAGAAATTGCCGATCAACGTGTTCTCGATCTTCAAGGCCGGCGCGCTTAAGCGCGTGGTCTGCGGTGAGGACGAAGGTACGTTGGTTTATTGCTGAGGAGAGACAGATGATTGCAGACATCAAGAAAAACGCAGAACACAAGATGCAGAAATCGCTGGAGGCGTTGAAGAACGATCTCCTGAAGGTGCGTACCGGCCGTGCCCATACCGGCCTGCTCGATCACGTCCAGGTCGACTACTACGGCTCCATGGTTCCAGTGAATCAGGTCGCCAACATTACCTTGGTGGATGCTCGTACCATCGGTGTCCAGCCGTGGGAAAAGAACATGTTGCAAAAAGTCGAGAAGGCCATCCGTGATTCCGACCTCGGTCTGAATCCGGCCTCGCAAGGCGATTTGATCCGCGTACCGATGCCGGCGCTGACCGAAGAGCGCCGCAAGGAAATGATCAAGGTCGTCAAGCATGAAGGTGAGGGCGCGAAGGTGGCCATTCGCAACCTGCGCCGCGATGCCAATACCCATCTCAAGGATGCGCTGAAGAAGGGCGAAATCCCGGAAGACGATGAGCGCAAGGCACAGGACGATATCCAGAAGTTGACCGACAAGTTCATCGTCGAAGTCGACAAGATGCTCGCCACGAAAGAGGCCGAGCTGATGCAGGTTTAAGCGGTTTCTACTAGATAACCGGCTGCATGGCCTTTTTTTCGAGTTCGACACGAGACGTGCCGCAGGAGGTTGTCATGCCTCGGCATCTTGCTGTCATCATGGATGGTAACGGCCGATGGGCGAAAAAACGCTTTCTCCCTCGTGTGGCCGGCCATGTCAAGGGTGTCGAACTGGTCCGCGAGATGGTTCGCAACTGTCTTGAGCAGGGTATCCAGTACCTGACCCTGTTTGCTTTTTCGTCCGAAAATTGGCGGCGTCCCCAGGAAGAGGTGACGCTGTTGATGCAGCTTTTCGTCAAGGCGCTTGAGCAGGAGGTTGAAAAGCTCGACCGTAATGGCGTTCGTCTGCGTGTGATTGGTGATCTGTCCCGGTTCGAGCCGCGTCTGCAGGAATTGATCGGCAAGGCGCAAGAGCAGACTGCCGGCAATACCCGGCTGGATTTGACCATTGCGGCCAATTACGGTGGTCGCTGGGACATCATGCAGGCGGTCAATCGGATGGTGGCGGCCCAACCCGACAAGCGCGGTGGCTGGCAGGAGTCCGACCTCGAACCCTATTTGTCGATGAGCTTCGCTCCCGAGCCGGATTTGTTCATCAGAACCGGCGGTGAGGAGCGGATCAGTAATTTCCTGCTTTGGCAGTTGGCCTACACCGAACTGTACTTTACTTCGACATTGTGGCCAGACTTCGATTCCGCAGAATTTGGCAAGGCCATTGCCTCCTTTCAGCAGCGGGAGCGCCGTTTTGGTCGGACCAGTGAGCAACTGGTGAAGCCGCATGCTTAAGACCCGCGTCATTACGGCGCTTGTGCTGGTGTCGTTTCTGTTGCCCAGTTTGTTCTGGTTGTCGCAGCCGGCCTGGGCGCTGCTGGTTGCGGTCTTTATCGGCATTGCTGCGTGGGAGTGGGGGGCGTTGCTTGGCAGGAAGCCTTCATCCCGGATTGTTCTCGGCATGCTGGGCGGGGCGACCTGCGCTGGGCTTTCGCTGCTTGATCCAGCCGCTTTGGAGTTTAGTCTGGGATCGGCCTGGATGGTCGTGGCCTACGGACTTTCCGCAGCCTTCTGGCTCGTCCTCATGCCGTTCTGGCTGAGAAGCAAGTGGGCTATCGGCGGCGTGAGCGGGCTGTTGGTCGGCGCTGTCGTCCTGATTCCGACTTGGCTTGCCATGGTTCAATTGCGGGCGTTGGGTGCTGTGGCGTTGCTCGGTATCTTTGCCGTGGTATGGATGGCCGATATTGCAGCCTATTTCTCGGGTCGAGCCTTCGGCAAGCACAAACTGGCACCCACGATCAGTCCGGGGAAAACTTGGGAAGGTGCCATCGGTGCCGGGGTCGGCGTGGTTGTCTATGGCTTGGTGGTTAGGCAGATTTTCGATATTCAGGTACTGTCTCTGGCACTCTGGATTATTCTCCTACTTGTCGTCACCGGTGTCAGCATCGTGGGCGACCTGTTCGAGTCGCTACTCAAGCGCAAGGCTGGTATCAAGGACAGTAGCAACATCCTGCCGGGACATGGCGGGGTGCTGGATCGTATCGACAGCCTGACGTCCACGCTGCCTGTTGTTGCGCTCTTTTTGCTGCTGCTTCAGCGTTCGGCATGACAGTTCAGAACATCACTATTCTTGGTTCGACCGGATCGATCGGCGTCAGTACATTGGATGTCATACGCCGGCATCCCGAGCGCTATCGGGCGTTTGCCCTGTGCGCACATAGCCAGGTCGACAAGCTCTACGAGCAATGTCTTGAGTTCCGTCCGCGTTTTGCTGTGTTGCGCGATGTCGCTTTGGCGACACAGCTGGCGGAGCGATGCCGTGCTGCCGGTTTGCCGACAGAGGTGCGCCACGGCATCGAATCGCTGGCCGAATTGTCTGCCATGCCTGAGGTCGACTCGGTCATGGCGGCCATTGTCGGTGCTGCGGGTCTTGAGCCTACGCTGGCCGCGGCCAGGGCGGGGAAACGGGTCTTGCTGGCCAACAAGGAAGTCCTAGTGATGGCGGGCGAACTGTTCATGCATGCGGTGCGCGAACACGGTGCCTGCTTGCTGCCGGTTGATAGCGAGCACAACGCCATCTTTCAATCCTTGCCAACGGATTTTTCTCAGGGCTTGCAGGCCTGTGGTGTCCAGAAAATCTTGCTGACTGCTTCTGGAGGACCGTTCAGGAATGTGGCGCTTGCCGATCTGGAGCACGTCACGCCCGAGCAGGCCTGTGCCCACCCGAATTGGGTCATGGGACGGAAGATCTCGGTTGACTCGGCAACCATGATGAACAAGGGACTGGAGGTCATCGAGGCACGCTGGCTCTTTGATGCGCCCCCCGAAATGATCCAGGTCGTCGTGCATCCGCAAAGCGTCATCCACTCTGCGGTTCAGTATCAAGATGGCTCGGTGTTGGCCCAATTGGGCAATCCGGACATGCGGACACCGATTGCCTATGCGATGGCCTGGCCTGAGCGAATCGCTGCCGGCGTGGAGCCGCTGGACCTGTTCAAGATTGGCCGTCTGGATTTCCAGGCGCCGGATTTCGAGCGCTTCCGTTGTCTGCAACTAGCTTACGATGCATTGCGAGCGGGAGGTACGGCTCCGGCGATTCTGAACGCTGCCAACGAAGTGGCGGTGGAAGAGTTTTTGGCAGGGAAGCTATCGTTCTGCGGTATTGCCCGCCTGAATGATCAGGTGCTGCAGTCGCTTCCGGTCGGACCGGAGGGGAGCCTGGCGGATGTGATCGGTGCCGATGCCGAGGCGCGCCATCTCGCCGCGCGCCTGATACGGGAACGTAGTTTCGCGTGACCGACCTTCCGTTCTATTTGGCCGCGTTTGCGGTTGTCCTCGGTGTGCTGATCGTTGTCCACGAGTTGGGACACTATCTTGTTGCTCGCTGGTGCGGCGTCAAAGTGCTCCGTTTCTCGGTCGGCTTCGGGCGTATTCTGTGGAAAAAAAGCTTGGGCAGGGATCGTACAGAATGGGCGGTAAGCATTTTTCCGCTGGGCGGCTATGTCAAGATGCTCGACGAAAGAGAGGGAGCGGTTCCTGCAGACGAGGTGCATCGGGCATTCAACCGCCAGGGGGTTGGCAAGCGCAGCCTGATCGTGGCGGCCGGGCCGCTCGCCAATTTTGCATTGGCCATCCTGCTCTATTGGGCCGTGTTCATGCATGGCAGCGACGAATTGTTGCCGGTTCTGGGCTCGCCCCCCAGCGGCTCGCCGGCGGCCATTGCGGCGATCCATAACGGAGAGCAGGTTCGCCGGGTGGATGGGCAGCAGGTCGCCACATGGAATGATTTTCGCTGGCTGTTGCTGCAAAAGGCAGCCGACCAGTCGAGCGTTGAGCTTGAGGTGATTAACGCCAAAGAGGAGATTTCATTCCGTCGCCTCGATTTGGGGGCTGTGGCCGAACAAGGTTGGGAGGGCGACGCGCTGGAAAGGTTGGGTATTCGCTTTTATCGTCCGGATACACCGCCAGTATTTGGCGAGGTCATCCCTGGTGGGCCGGCTGCGCGTGCCGGACTACAGCCCGCAGACCGGGTATTGCGCATCGACGGTCGCGAAATCGACTTGTGGCTTGACTTTGTTGCTGTAATCCGTGAATCGGCGGGCAGGCCCCTTCAGCTGGAGGTGCGCCGGGGCGACGAACTTCTCGTCGTTGACCTGGTTCCCGATTCGGTCTCCGAAAAGGGGCGAACGGTCGGCAAAATCGGTGTTGCAGTCAAGGCGGATTCGGGAAGTCGACGGGAGTTGCGCACTTTTGTTCGTCATGGTTTCTTCGAGTCGGGCCGTCTTGCGCTGATGGAGACTTGGGACAAATCGGTATTCAGTCTGGTCATGATGGGCAAAATGCTTACCGGGGAGGTGTCGTGGAAGAACCTCTCGGGGCCGGTCACGATTGCCGATTATGCAGGGCAGTCGGCACGGCTGGGCCTCGACTACTATCTCAAGTTTATGGCACTGGTGAGTATCAGCCTGGGCGTCCTTAATCTGCTCCCCATCCCGGTGCTGGACGGTGGGCATTTGTTGTATCATATGCTAGAAGTCGTCAGGCGCAGGCCGCTCTCCGAGCGCGCAATGGAAATCGGCCAGCAGATTGGCATGTCCATTCTCTTCGCTCTGATGGCTTTCGCCTTTTTTAACGATATCTCTCGCCTGCTCCACGGCTGAATAATGAAGAAAACCCTGTTGTCCGTCATGATTGCCAGCGTATTTGCCTCGCCGGTGCTGGCATTCGAACCCTTTACGGTCAAGGACATCCGGGTTGAGGGTATCCAGCGTACCGAAGCGGGTACCGTATTTGGCTATCTGCCGATCAAGGTTGGCGAAACGCTGAATGACGAAAAGGCTGCACAGTCAATCAAGGCCTTGTTTGCCACCGGTTTTTTCAAGGACGTCAGGGTTGAGGTCGAAAAGGACGTTATGGTCGTCGTCGTTCAAGAACGACCGGCTATCGCAACCATCAACTTTGTCGGCCTGAAAGAATTCGACAAGGATGTCATTATCAAGGCACTCAAGGAAACCGGTAT
The DNA here is from genome assembly GCA_946477505.1 of uncultured Dechloromonas sp. Taxonomy (GTDB): domain Bacteria; phylum Pseudomonadota; class Gammaproteobacteria; order Burkholderiales; family Rhodocyclaceae; genus Azonexus. Next base: position 8,861 of record CAMKYP010000077.1, read on the forward strand.
CGCCGAAGGGCGGATTTTCGACCGGGCATTGCTCGAAAAAGCCGAGCAGGAATTGAAGCGGCAGTATCTGACGCGTGGCAAGTACGCGGCGAACATAACGACTACCGTTACACCGCTGGAACGAAATCGCGTCGGCATCAATTTCAATATCGAAGAAGGTTCTGCTGCCAAGATCAAGCAGATCAACATCATCGGCGCCAAGGCCTTCCGCGAGAAGGAGTTGCTTGGCCAGTTCGAATTGACTACGCCGGGTTTCCTGACGTGGTACACCAAGAACGATCAGTATTCGCGGCAGAAGCTTTCGGCAGACCTCGAGAAGCTCAAATCCTTCTACATGAATCAGGGCTATCTGGAGTTTGCTGTCGAATCGACTCAGGTCTCGATCTCTCCTGACAAGCAGGATGTCTATATCACGGTGAACATTGCCGAAGGGGAGCGCTATCAGGTTTCGTCGGTCAAGGTGGCCGGAGATTTCACCGTTTCCGAAGAAGATCTGAAGAAGCTGCTCAAGATCAAGACAGGTGACGTGTTTTCGCGCGAAAAGCTGAACGAATCGACCAAGGCCATCAGCGACCGGCTTGGCAAGGAGGGTTATGCCTTTGCCAACGTCAACGCGGCACCGGATATCGACAAGGAAAAGAACAAGGTTGCCTTCACGATTTTTGTCGATCCGGGCAAGCGGGTTTATGTGCGTCGCATCAATGTGACCGGCAATACCAAGACGCGCGATGAGGTGATACGCCGCGAAATTCGCCAGATGGAAGGCGGATGGTACGATGCGGACAAGGTGACGGCATCCAAGCAACGCGTGGACAAGCTGGGCTTTTTCTCAGAAGTGGCCGTGGAGACACCAGCCGTCAGTGGTACATCAGACCAGCTTGATGTCAATGTCAATGTCACTGAAAAGCCGACGGGGAACCTGATGCTTGGTGTGGGTACCTCCAGTACCGACAAGGTTATCCTCTCCGGCTCGATCGCGCAGAACAACTTCATGGGTAGCGGGAACAACGTCGCGATCCAGGTCAATTCGGCCAAGACCTACCGGACCTACGTATTCTCGTATACCAACCCCTACTTCACTCAGGATGGGGTCAGCCAAGGCTTCGATATCTATCATCGCACCTTCAATACTACCTCGACGACCCTGGCATATTATTCGTCATCGTCGACGGGGGGGGCGATTCGTTTCGGTTTTCCGATTGGCGAGAAGGAGTCGATCGGCGTCGGCCTAGGTCTCGACTCGACCAGCATCAAGACGTATACGCAAACGCCGCAGTATTACAAGGATTACGTCACCAAATTCGGGGAAACCAATCTGTCGGTCCCGCTGACGCTGAGTTGGGCCAGTGATGGCAAGGACAGTTTCTTCTTCCCGACCAAGGGGACTTTCCAGCGTGCTTCGCTGGAGGTTGCCCTGCCGGGTGGTGACCTGACGTATTACCGCGCCAGTTACCAGCTTCAGCATTTCGTGCCGCTCAATTCGAAGTTCACCCTGATGCTCAATGGTGAATATGGCATGGCAAATGGCTATGGCGCGTCCGGCCTGCCTTTCTTCAAGAACTACTATGCAGGCGGTGTGACCTCGGTTCGCGGCTACAAGGCCTCATCCCTTGGTCCGATCTATACCGATCCTTCGACGACGACACAATACCGCCTCGGGGGTAATCGCCGCGTTATCGGCAATGCCGAGTTGCTATGGAGTTTGCCCGGCATGGACAAGTCGTTCAGAATGGGATGGTTCGTTGACGTTGGTCAGGTATATGGCAGTGATGAGAAAGTCGACTTTGCCAATTTGCGCTATTCGACGGGTTTGTCCGCTGCCTGGATTTCGCCGATTGGTCCGCTTAAGTTCAGTATCGGCAAGCCGTTGAACAAGAAAGATACCGACAAGACTGAGGTCTTCCAGTTCCAGATGGGCACTACGTTTTAATTCAGGAGTATCAAGTTGAAAGTCAAATCCGTTGTCCTGGCATCGCTGATGTCTGCATTGTTCGTCACGGGTGCTTATGCCGCCGAACTGAAAGTGGGTTATGTGAACACGCAGCGTATCTTCCGCGATGCTCCGGCTGCACAGAAGGCCGCCAAGAAGCTGGAAGGTGAGTTCGCCAAGCGCGATCAGGATTTGCAGCGTATGGCGAAGCAATTGCAGGGCCTGCAGGAAAATCTGGAAAAGAATTCCGTGACCATGGCGGAGAGTGAGCGTCGTTCCAAGGAAAAGGAATTCGGCGAGCTTTCCCGTGAGTTCCAGCGTCGCCAGCGTGAGTTCCGCGAAGACCTGAACCTGCGCCAAAACGAAGAAAACGCCGCAGTCATCGAAAAGGCCAACAAGGCCATCAAGCAGATTGCCGAAGCCGACAAATATGATCTGATTCTGCAGGACGTGGTGTGGGTGAGCCCACGCCTGGACATTACCGAGCGCGTTATCAAGGCACTGTCGGAAGCGAAGTAATGAGCGTGAACGGTATATCGTTCACGCTTGCCGAGATCGCCGCCCGTTTGGGCGGCGATGTGCTTGGAGATGCACAAACACGCATTGATCAGGTCGCTTCGGTAGGTAATGCCGAGGCCGGGGATATCACTTTCCTGTCCAATCCGAAGTTCAGGAATCAGTTGGCAAGCTGCAAGGCATCGGCAGTCATCCTGCGCGCCGATGCGGTCGACGATTTTGGCGGTGCCCGCATCGTTACCGCCAACCCTTACGCATATTACGCGCGCGTGGCGACCCTGCTGAATCCCTATCGGGCGGGTTTTTCCGGCGTCCATCCCTCGGTGATTGCCGAATCTCCCATTCCGCAGAGCGCATCGCTGGGTCCGAATGTCGTGATCGGCAAAGGCGTAACTCTGGGCGAAAACGTCGTGCTTGGCGCTGGATGCGTCGTGGGTGATGGGGTGAGCATTGGTGATGGAACGGTGTTCCATCCCCGGGTGACTGTCTATGAACACTGTCAGGTCGGTGCTCGCTGCATCGTTCATTCCGGTGCGGTGATTGGCTCTGATGGCTTTGGATTTGCTCCCGATGGCCAGGATTGGGTGAAGATTCCCCAGATCGGTCGCGTGCGGGTCGGTAATGATGTCGAGATCGGTGCCAATACCACCGTCGACCGTGGAGCGATCGACGATACGGTCATCGACGATGGCTGCAAGCTTGATAATTTGGTCCATATCGGACACAACTGCGTTATCGGACGGAATTCGGTGTTGGCTGGCTGTGTTGGGGTTGCCGGCAGTACGGTCTTCGGTGAGCATTGCATCGTCGGCGGTGCCGGGATGATTTCCGGGCATCTGAACATCGTCTCGGGAACAACGATTTCCGGAGGATCGACGCTGATGAAGAGCATCGCGAAGCCCGGTGTTTATACCAGCGTATTCCCGATCGATACGCACGAGGAATGGTTGCGTAACGCATCGCATCTTCGCCGCCTGTC
>CAMKYP010000078.1 GCA_946477505.1 uncultured Dechloromonas sp.
CGACTGGGGCGTAGGCGATGAACAGGGCGTGGTCGCGCAGGTTTTTCTTGACGGCTGATTCCTTGTACTGCGCGCCTTTCAGTGAAAAAACCTGAGCCGTGCCGGTCTTGCCGCCGACACTGTAGGGAACGCCGGCGAACGCGCGCGTGCCGGTACCTTCCTTGTTCACCCCGATCATGGCGCGGTGGATGACTTCCAGATTCTTTTGTTTCCAGCCGAGATCGCGCAGGGGCTTGGGTTCGACCGGCCTTTTGTCGCCGGTCTTGGTGTCGACGATGTTTTGAACCAGATGGGGGCGGAACATGACGCCATTGTTGGCCAGCGTGGCGGTCGCCTGGGCCAGCTGGATCGGCGTATAGGCGTTGTAGCCCTGGCCGATGCCGATGGAGATGGTCTCGCCGGCGTACCATTTCTGCTGTTCCGGCTTCTTGAAGCGTTGTTTCTTCCATTCCGGCGAGGGAAGCACACCCTTCGATTCGCCGGCATCGTCCTTCCCCAGGTCGATGCCAGTACGCTGGCCCAGGCCGATGCTGCCCATGAACTTGGCGATATTGTCGATCCCCATGTCGTTGGCCAGGATGTAGTAGTAGGTGTCGCAGGAGTGGACGATGGACTTGTACATGTCCACGATGCCGTGTCCGCCCTTCTTGTCGTCGCGGAAGGTATGGTTGCCAAAGGTGAAGAAGCCGGGGTCGCTGATGGCTTGCTGTGCCGTGCGTTTGCCCATTTCCAGCGCGGCCAGGGCCATGAAGGGCTTGAACGTCGATCCCGGGGGGTAGGCGCCGTTGATGGTGCGGTTGACCATCGGTTTGTCCGGATGGTCGTTCAGTTCCTTCCAGTTTTCCGGTGTGATGCCATCGACGAAAAGGTTTGGGTCGTAAGTTGGTGTGGACACCAACGCCAGCACGCCACCGGTCGCCGGGTCGATGGCGACCAGGGCGCCCTTGCGATCGCCAAAAGCCTTCTCGGTTATTTCCTGCAGTTTGATGTCCAGCGTCAGTTGCAGGTTATTGCCCGAAACCGGGGGGATGCGTTTCAGGCTGCGCAGGGCGCGGCCGCCGGCGTCAATCTCGACCTGCTCGTAACCGGTTTCGCCGTGCAGTTCGAATTCGTAGTGCTGTTCCAGCCCGGTTTTGCCGATATGGTCGGTGCCCTTGTAGTTGGCTTGCCGCTCGGCCTCCTCGATCCATTTCAGGTCGCGTTCGGTGATCCGGCCGATATAGCCGATGGCGTGAGAGGCCACGCTGCCAAGCGGGTACTGACGGAACAGGCGAGCCTTGACTTCGACGCCAGGGAAACGATAGCGGTGGGCTGAGAACTTGGCGACTTCGGCGTCGCTCAAGCGGGTGCGGATAGGGATGGATTCGAAGTTCTTGGCTTCGTCCATCAGGCGTTTGAAGCGTTTGCGATCCTTGGGCTGGATGTCGATCACTTCGGCCAGCGCATCGATGGTTTGTTCGAGGTTTCCCGCTTGCGAGGGCGTGATTTCCAACGTGAACGCGGAGTAATTGTGGGCCAGCACGACGCCATTGCGGTCGGTGATCACCCCCCGGTTGGGAACGATGGGGATCAACGCAATCCGGTTGTCTTCGGCACGGGTCTGGTAGAAATCGTGCTGGATCACCTGCAGCCAGACGAAGCGGCCGATCAGAATGCCAAAACAGACAAGGACGAAGACAGCCGCAAAACCGAGTCGGAATCGGAAGCGGTCGAGATCGGCTTCCGGATTGTTGAAATCACCCACTAGCGATCCGCTCCGTAATTGGCCGGACAGCATGGACGTAGCGGATTCATCCCGCTCGCTGGGCGCGAACCATGGCGATAGGAATTTCTATCGCGAGGATGGGCAACAACGCCAAGGAGGCAAAGGCAGGCTGTCATGTTCGTTTAATGGCGGAGCAGACCACTTGCCTCAGATCGGACGGTTGGGATCCTGCTCGACCGGGCGGTATTGCGGCAGCAGCAGGATGAAGGTGGCGGGAATCCAGAGCAGTGTTGCCACGAAGGGGCCGATGAAGTAGCCCCAGCCCGGGAAATCGGCGCCGACGGCCAGGCGCATCAGCACCTGGATGATTTGCGTACCGACGAGCAGCGGCATGATCTGCAGGGCCTGCTGGGCGAGCGGGAACCACAGGATGCGGCGCGACAGCGACGAGGCGGTGTAGGCGAGCAGCACATAAGCAAAGCAGTGCTGGCCAAGGACGGCACCGTCGGCGACGTCCATCAGCAGGCCGAGAACGAAGCCCCAGCCCATGCCGACGCGGCGGAATTCGCGTACGCTCCAAAAGCACAGGACCAGCGCTACCCAGTCCGGCATGCCGGGCCAGTGCGCGGTGGGCAGGAAATTGAGCACGGCCGCCGCGATCAGGCTCAGGAAAATGAACCAGGGGCGAACCGGTAGCAGGATGCGCGATGAAGAAAAGGTCGGTTGCATCAGTTCTTGGTCATCCGTTTTTTCTTGACGCGCTGCCCGTCATTGGGCGCAGCCCGACCCGCGCTTTCCGGGGGGCGCTCCGGTCTCGCCTGGCGGGGCGCGAGGATCATCACCTCGCCGAAGTTTTCGACACCGGCGATCGGTACGCAGAACACGCGGGCAAAAGAGTAGGCGCTGTCGCGCTCGATGTTGATCACCTTGGCAACCGGGAATCCGGGCAGGTAGATATCGTCGAGGCCCGAGGTGACCAGCAGGTCGCCGACCTGGATGTCGGCGTTGGCCGGCATGTAGCGCAGTTCGAGCTGGCCGTTGCCGAGACCGAAGACCACGGAACGTTGGCCGGTACGCACGACCTGCACCGGGACAACCTGATCCTTGTCGGTGATCAGGGTGATTTCGGCGGAGAACGGGAAGACACGGGTGACCTGACCGACAACGCCGGCCTCGTCGATGGCTGGCAGCCCTGCCGCGATGTCGGCTTGTTGGCCTTTGTCGACAATCACCTTGCGGGAGAACGGGTCGCGAGCTGTGTACATGATCTGGGCGACTTGGCCGTTGGCTTTTTCGCGTTCCTTGACGTCGAGCAGCTTGCGCAGGCGGGTATTCTCCGCCTCCAGTTGAGCGAGGCGCTGCAGGTCCGGAGCAGTGGTTAGCTTGGCGTGCTTGAGTTCGTCGTTTTCGACCTGCAAAGAGCGCATGCCCTGCAAGTATTGTCCGGCGTAATCAACCAGGCTGCCCGGCGTCTGGGCCACGCGCTGAACCGGGTCGACGACCAGTGCGATGCTCTGGCGCAGCAATTCGAGGCTCTTGAAACGCAGGTCGACGACAAAAATCGCCAGCGAAACGGCGATGTAGAAAGTCAGAAGGGCCAGCGGTGCTGGCCCTCGCTTGAAGAACGGTGGTGGCGCGTGATCCATGCCGGCCATCGCTCACTCCTGCCTTGCAGCGGTCAAGGTTTAGTCCGAGGCAAAAATGCTGCCCAGCTTGTCCATCTTCTCCAGCGCCATGCCGCAGCCGCGGGCAACGCAGGTCAGCGGCTCGTCGGCGACGATCACCGGCAGGCCGGTTTCTTCCATCAGCAGACGGTCGAGATCGCGCAGCAGGGCACCGCCGCCGGTCAGAACCATGCCCTTTTCGGCAATGTCGGCACCGAGTTCGGGTGGCGTCTTTTCCAGCGCGGATTTCACGGCGGAAACGATCTGGTTCAGCGGGTCGGTCAGCGCTTCGAGGATTTCGTTGGAGGAAATCGTGAACTTGCGCGGAATACCTTCGGCCTTGTTGATGCCGGAGACTTCCATTTCCTTGACCTCGGCGCCCGGGAAGGCCGAACCGATGTTCTTCTTGATGTTCTCGGCGGTGTTCTCGCCGATCATCATGCCGTAGTTGCGGCTGATGTAGTTGATGATCGCTTCGTCCAGCTTGTCCCCGCCGACACGCACGGAGCCGGCATAGACCATGCCGCCGAGCGAGATGACGCCGACTTCGGTCGTGCCGCCGCCGATATCGACGACCATGGAACCCGTTGCGTCAGCCACCGGCAGGCCGGCACCGATGGCGGCTGCCATCGGCTCCTCGATCAGGTACACCTGGCTGGCGCCGGCGCCGAGGGCGGATTCACGGATGGCGCGGCGTTCGACCTGGGTCGAACCGGACGGCACGCAGATGATGATGCGCGGACTCGGGCTGAACAGCTTCGAGTCATGCACCTTCTTGATGAACTGCTTGAGCATTTGCTCGGTGACGGTGAAGTCGGCGATCACGCCGTCCTTCATCGGGCGGATGACGGTGATGGTGCCCGGTGCCTTGCCGAGCATCTCCTTGGCTTCCTTGCCGACAGCCTGGATGGTTTTTTTTGCGTTGGGGCCGCCTTCGAGGCGGATGGCGACGACCGAAGGCTCATCGAGGACGATCGAGCGGCCGCGCACGTAGATGAGCGTATTGGCCGTGCCGAGGTCGATGGCGAGGTCGTTTGAAAAGTATTTGCTGAGGAAACCGAACATCAATAGCTCCGCGTTGGGGGGGTGCGGTAGGGAAAACTTTTATGATACCTTATAACGCTTTCCATTTTAAGACTTTGTGCACTGCAAAAAAGTCTTTGGTACCCATGTCGCTCACATTAGAACAGGTTAAGCGCATCGCTCATTTGGCTCGTATCGAGACCAGCGATGCCGAGGCACTTTCCACACAGGGCCACCTCAACGGTATCTTCCAGTTGATCGAGCAGATGCAGGCGGTCGATACGTCCGGCATCGAGCCGATGGCGCATGCTCAGGACCTCGGCCAGCGTCTTCGTGACGACGCGGTGAGCGAAGCCGACCGCCGCGCCGCTTACCAGTCCGTTGCCCCGGAAACCGAAGCCGGTCTCTATCTTGTGCCGAAGGTGATCGAATGATCCACGCCAGCCTGAAGGAATTGTCGCAGGCGCTGGCCGCGAAGAAGATTTCCAGCGTCGAGTTGTCCACGCTGTTCCTCGACCGCATCGAGCGTCTGAATCCGGACCTCAATGCTTTCGTGACCGTCGACCGGGAGAAGAGCCTGGCCATGGCGCGTGCCGCCGATGCCCGCATCGCTGCCGGCACGGCCGGTCCGCTGACCGGCATTCCGGTCGCCCAGAAGGACATTTTCTGTGCCGAGGGCTGGACGACGACCTGCGGCTCGAAGATGTTGGCCAATTTCGTGTCGCCCTACGACGCGACGGTGATCCGCAAGATGCACGCCGAAGCCGGACTGGTGTCGCTGGGCAAGACCAACATGGACGAGTTCGCCATGGGCTCCTCCAACGAAACCTCGTACTTCGGCCCGGTCAAAAACCCGTGGGACCGCGCCCGCGTGCCGGGTGGCTCGTCAGGAGGCTCGGCGGCAGCCGTGGCGGCGCGCCTGGCTCCGGCAGCAACTGGCACCGACACCGGTGGATCGATCCGCCAGCCGGCCGCGCTGTGTAACCTGACAGGCTTGAAACCGACTTACGGTGTGGTTTCTCGCTACGGCATGATTGCCTTTGCCTCGTCGCTCGACCAGGGCGGCCCGATGGCAGCCAGCGCCGAGGACTGTGCGCTGCTGCTCAACACCATGGTCGGCTTTGACGAGCGCGATTCGACATCGCTCGACCGACCAGCCGAGGATTACGCCCGCGATCTGGACAAGCCGTTGAACGGCCTGCGCATCGGCCTGCCCAAGGAATTCTTCGGCGAAGGCTGTGATGCCGAGGTGATGGCCGCCGTGCGCGCTGCCATCGCGGAATATGAAAAACTTGGCGCCACCTGCGTCGAAGTGTCGCTACCCAACTCCCACCTGTCGGTGCCGGCCTACTACGTCATCGCACCGGCCGAGGCCAGCTCCAACCTGAGCCGCTTCGACGGCGTGCGCTACGGCTATCGCGCTCCGGAATACGGCAACCTCGACGACATGTACATGAAGAGCCGCGCTCAAGGCTTCGGTGCCGAGGTCAAGCGCCGCATCCTGATTGGCACTTATGTGCTGTCGCACGGTTACTATGATGCTTACTACCTCCAAGCGCAGCGTATCCGCCGCCTGATCGCCAACGATTTCGTCGAGGCTTTCAAGCAATGCGACGTGATCATAGGGCCGACCTCGCCGTCGACCGCGTTCAAGCTGGGCGAAAAAGCAGCCGATCCGGTTCAGATGTACCTGTCGGATATCTACACCATCGCCGTCAATCTGGCCGGCCTGCCCGGCATGTCGATTCCCTGCGGCTTTGCCGGCGGCCTGCCGGTCGGGCTGCAGCTGATCGGCAATTACTTTGCCGAAAACCAGTTGCTTAACGTTGCCCATCGCTACCAGCAGGCAACCGATTGGCACGCCCGGCGGCCGGAAGCGATTGCCTGATGCGTTACTGGCTGGCCCCGCTGGCCGTCGCGCTGCTGCTTGCCAGTTGTGCAACGCCGCCACCGGAGAGTGAGCAGCAGTCGGCTGAACCCGCCGCGAGCAAGCCGCCGAGCAGTCGACCGGCCCGCCAGCCCGGCTTGTCGGCTGAAGCCCAGCGGGCATTGGCACGCCGCGGTATCAAGCCGCATGACGCCTCGCCGGTCAGCGTGACCTCGCGTTGCTCGCATGTCGATGAAATCGGTACGGCGACCAGGCTGAACCTGCAGGTCGATGACGGCGACGTACGCGATTTCCAGGCCAATGTGGCCATCAAGGGGCGTGGAGCCTGTCGTTTCGCATTGCCTGATTTCCGCCAGGAAACCGCGACCCCGCAAGTTCTGCTGCGACATGCCAGGGACAGCAAGTGCACGGTTCGCATGTGGCGCGAACAGGGCGAAAAAATCACCATCGCCTTCACTGGTTGCCACAAGTCGTGCGAAGGCAAGGCATTCGATTATTTGTGGCCGATTCTCGTCGAGTCGAAAACCGGCCAATGTTCGTGAAACGGATGAAGCTATGAATCAGTGGGAAGTCGTCATCGGTATCGAAACACATGCGCAACTGGCGACGGTTTCGAAAATTTTCTCGGGCGCCTCGACGGCCTTCGGCGCCGAGCCGAATACCCAGGCCTGTGCGGTCGATCTGGCCCTGCCGGGCGTTCTGCCGGTACTCAACAGGAAGGCAGTCGATTGCGCCATTCGCTTTGGCCTATCCATCGGTGCGGAGGTGGCAACGAAATCGGTGTTTGCCCGCAAGAATTATTTCTACCCCGATCTGCCCAAAGGCTACCAGATTAGCCAGATGGACCTGCCGGTCGTCGTGGGTGGTAGCCTGACTCTGCAGGTCGGCAGCGGCGACAAAGCCTACGAGAAGGTTGTCCGCCTGACCCGTGCACACCTCGAGGAGGATGCCGGTAAATCTCTGCACGAGGATTTCCACGGCAAATCCGGTATCGACCTGAACCGGGCCGGCACGCCGTTGCTGGAAATCGTCTCCGAACCCGACATGCGGTCGTCTGATGAGGCTGTGGCCTACGCCAAGGCACTGCACGGTCTGGTGCGCTGGATCGGTATCTGCGACGGCAACATGCAGGAAGGTTCCTTCCGCTGCGACGCAAACGTCTCGGTGCGCCCGAAGGGGCAGCTTGAGTTCGGGACCCGCCGTGAAATCAAGAACCTGAACTCCTTCCGGTTTCTCAAGGAAGCGATCGACTACGAAGTCCAGTGGCAGATCAACGAAATCGAGGAAGGCCGCAAGATCCAGCAGGCGACCGTGCTGTTCGACCCGGATACCGGCGAAACGCGCACCATGCGGACCAAGGAAGATGCGCACGACTACCGCTACTTCCCCGACCCCGACCTGCTGCCTTTGCTCATCGGCGCCGACTGGATCGAACGTATCAAGGACGAGTTACCCGAACTGCCGGCCCAGAAGCGTGAGCGCTTTACGAACGTCTTGGGCCTGTCGGCCTACGATGCCGGTACGCTGACGGCGAGCCAGGAAATCGCCGCCTATTTCGAGGCCATGGTTGCCGTGGCCGGCCAGGGCAACGCCAAACCGTGCGCCAACTGGGTCATGGTTGATCTCGCCGCCCGCCTGAACAAGGCGGGCCGGGAGATGGCCGAGTCGCCCGTCTCCGCCCAGCAACTCGGTGGGTTGATCTTGCGCATTGCCGACAACACTATTTCCAACAACATCGCCAAGAAGGTTTTCGAGGCGCTGTGGAATGGCGAAGGCGCAACGGCCGACGAGATCATCGACAAGCAGGGCTTGAAACAGATCACCGACAGCGGTGCCATTGAGGCGCTGGTCGACGAGGTGCTTGCTGCCAACGCCGCCAATGTTGCCGAATTCAAGGCAGGCAAGGAAAAAGCCTTCAATGCGCTGGTGGGCCAGGTGATGAAGGCGGCCAAGGGTAAGGCAAACCCGCAACAGGTCAATGACCTGCTGAAGAAGAAACTGGCTGGCTGATCAGCGCAGCGTGGTGGCCGCGCTACCTGACGGCGCGGCCGGTGGCCGGCGAGTCAGTTCGAAGTAGCGCTTGCGATCGGCGTCGTACTTGGCCTTTATGGTGTCGAACTCCTTTTTCTTGAGTTCGACCAGCTCCTGCTGCAGCTTGAGTTCGTGCTCAACGGCGCGCAAATCTTTTTCCAGCTCGGGGGGCATGGTTTTTTTCTTGTAGAACTCGGCTTCGTCGGCCAGTTTTTTGCGCTTCTTCTGAGCGGTCGCAATGCGTTCGTTGGTTGACTGAATGGTGAGGTTCACATCGGCCTCGGCCTTTTTCTGGGCGAGATCGATGTCTTCCGGCGTTGAGTAGGTGTCCAGCAAGGCCTGGTCACGTCGTCGTTGCTCGCGTCCGGCGTCTTCCATCTGCTTGCGCCGTTTGTTTTCCAGGATTTGCTCGGCTTTTTGTTCGGGAGTCAGCGGAGGGCCGACGTCCTTGACGACATTGCCACTGCTGTCCAGAACCCGGTAGGCGCGTCCGCGGCATTGCTCGGGCAGCGTATCCCCACAGACGCGGCGGCCGCTGACGGAATCTTGGCAACAATAGAATTCACCCGACGCCTGCGCCGTCGAGACCAGGAGCAGTGCGAGAAATGGAAAGGCTGTCGTCTTACGCATCGACCCCGTACTGCTCACGGTAGCGGTGGACTGCTTCGCGGTGGGCGGAAAATTCGGCGCGTTCCGCCAGGAAGGCCAGCAAATCCTTCAGCCCGGCGACGGCAATGACCGGTATGCCGTAATCGCGCTGCACTTCCTGCACAGCCGAAAGCTCGCCCTGGCCGCGTTCTTGGCGGTCGAGCGCGATCAGCACGCCGGCCGGCGTGGCGCCGGCGGCACGGATCAGTTCGACCGATTCGCGTACCGAGGTGCCAGCGGAAATGACGTCGTCCACAATCAGGACGCGACCTTGCAGCGGGGCACCGACAATGCTGCCGCCTTCGCCGTGATCCTTGGCTTCCTTACGGTTGTAGGCGAAGGGAAAATTGCGGCCGCGTTGGGCGAGCGCCATGGCGATCGTGGCGACCAGCGGGATGCCTTTGTAGGCAGGGCCAAACAGCATGTCGAATTGCACGCCGCCGGCTTCGGCAGCTTTGGCGTAGAATTCGGCGAGTCGACCGAGCGAATTGCCGTCATTGAAGAGTCCGGCGTTAAAGAAGTAAGGCGACATGCGCCCTGCCTTGGTCTTGAATTCGCCAAAGCGCAGCACTTGGCATGCGAGCGCGAATTCGATGAAGTCCTGACGAAAATCCATGGTTTCCTGATTGCAAACGACCCAAAAATACGGCCTAGTCTAAGCACAATGTTACGCATCATATCTCTGAATCTCAATGGTATCCGCTCGGCGTGGAGTAAAAATGTGCTGCCCTGGGTGGAGATTCAAAACCCCGATGTCATCTGTCTGCAGGAGTTAAAGGCTCAATTGCCGGATCTGACGAGCGAAATGCTGGCGCCTAATGGTATGCGTGCGTACTATCATTGTGCCGAGAAAAAGGGCTACAGCGGTGTCGGCATTTGGAGTCGGCGCGAGCCAGACCGCATTGTCGAGGGCTTCGATGGCGGTGAATTCGATGCCGAGGGGCGCTATATCCGGGCGGATTTTGGTAATTTGTCCGTGATTTCGCTCTACCTGCCCTCCGGCTCATCGTCACCTGAGCGCCAGGAGGCCAAATTCCGCTTTCTCGACGTGTTTTTCCCGCACATGCAGGCACTGCGTGCCGAAGGGCGCGAGATTGTTTTATGCGGTGACTGGAATATCGCGCATAAGGAAATCGACCTGAAAAACTGGAAGTCGAACCAGAAAAACTCGGGTTTCCTGCCCGAGGAGCGCGCCTGGTTGAGCAAGGTTTTCGATGAGCAAGGCTGGGTCGATGTCTATCGCCGCCTGTATCCCGACGCCTCAGGCGAAGCTTATACGTGGTGGAGCAACCGTGGCCAGGCTTGGGCCAAAAACGTCGGCTGGCGGATCGATTACCAGATCGCCACCCCGGGGATCGCAGCAAGAGCCGTGGCTGCCGGGGTGTACAAGGCCGAACGTTTTTCCGATCATGCTCCTCTTAGTGTCGACTACGACGTCAAATAAGTATCCAGCGTGAATTGCTTTCACAGCACGCTAGGGATACCCTTGAAATGCTCCGATCAACACGATTCATAACGAGGTTTGAAAATGTCAGAACAACTCTCCGTAGCCAACAAGGAAAAACTGGTCTCCGATCTGAAGGTCGTCATTTCCGATACCGAAGAACTGCTGCGCGCCACGGCTGGCGCTGCTGGCGAGAAGGTTGGCGAACTGCGCGAGCGTTTGGGTGTCCGCCTGCGCGACGCCAAGGAACGCGTGCTCGATCTGGAGGCTGCGGTTGTCGATAAGACCAAGGCTGCCGCACGCGCAACCGACGATTTCGTCCATGAGCAACCGTGGAAGGCTGTAGGCGTTGCGGCTGCCTTGGGGCTGGCCTTGGGCGTCCTGATCGGACGTCGCTAAGCGAATGACGCAATTCGCGGGGGGGGGAGAAGGCCGCGAGGGCCTTTTCGCCTCCTTGAAAAACCTCGTCGCGACACTGCTCGCGATTGGGAAGACACGTGCCGAACTTCTGGTCACCGAGCTGGAGGAGGAGAAATTCCGCCTCATATCGCTATGGGCCAGGGCAATCGGTGCGGCTTTCCTGCTCGCCCTGGGCGTCGTGATGCTGGTCTGTTGTATTGCTCTGGCTTTCTGGGAGCAGCGCATCGTTGTCTTCGGTGTCTTCGCGGCACTCTTCGTCGCCGGCGGCCTGCTGTTGGTCAGATCCCTCCAGCGTCAGGCGAGCCAGCCGAGCAAGATGTTCAAGGCCAGCCTGTCGGAGCTTGAAGCCGACATGGCCCAGTTGCGTCGTTATCGCGACCGCTCGGAATGAACCCCAAACTCCTCGAACTGGCGACCCGCCATGGTGCGTTGCAGGTACGCATCGCCGAGCAGCGCCGCCAGTTGGCGCGTCACGCGGCACCGCTGGAGGCCGCACTGGACAAAGGAGATGCCGTTCTCGACGGCGTCGATTGGCTCAAGCAGCATCCCGCCGCAGTTGGCATGGCTGTAGCCGCGGTAGCTATCGCACGTCCGAAAAGGGCGTGGCGCTGGGCACGCCGGGGCTTTTTCCTGTGGCGTGGGTGGCAGGCCGTCAAGCATCGTTGGGCAGAGGGACGCTGAGCATGGCGGTTGGCGGGAGCAAGGAAGCTGCGCTACCGGGCTGGTGGCGCCAGATGGTTTCGTCGCAGCGGCGCGAAGCCGGCCGTATCCTGGCCGAGTTGATGGAAACGCGCGGCATCATGCCCTTGCTGATGAAGGCGCGTAATGGGGAATCCTGGAGTGCGATCGAAAAGGCCCAATTGCTGGCCCATCTGCGTCGCATGGCACACCTGTCGCCTTATTTGATCGCGTTGTTGCTGCCCGGTTCGGTGCTGTTGCTGCCGATCTATGCTTGGTGGCTGGACCGGCGTCGCCTCAAGCGGGGTGACTAGCCTCTGATGCCGTTTCATTCCACGGTGCCACTTTCAATAGCAGCATCATGCCCGGCACGGCCAGGGCCGAACACAGCCAGAAAAAGTTGAGCCAGCCCAGTTGTTCCACGAGCCAGCCGGCCGAGGCGTTGATGAAGGTGCGCGGTACGGCGGCCAGGCTGGTGAAGAGCGCCATCTGCGTCGCCGTGTAGGCGGG
>CAMKYP010000079.1 GCA_946477505.1 uncultured Dechloromonas sp.
TGGCTCCATTCTCTCAGGTAATGGAGCCTCCTCAATTCCCGGGGCGATTCAACTTGTTCTTCGGCGTCTTCTTCGATGGAACCAACAATAATCGTGACCGCGATAAGGGGAAATACGCCCATAGCAACATTGCTCGACTGCACGACGTATTCCCTCAGGGGCAACAGGCCAATGGGATATTCCCGATTTACGCCCCCGGTGTCGGCACCAAGTTCGACGACATCGGCGATTCCGGCGAAGGAGACGATCTCGTCTGGGGCGAGACGGACCGGCGGCGCGGGTTGGCCTTCGCAGAAAAAGGCGAGGCGCGGATTGTCTGGGCATTGTTGAACGTGCTGAACAACCTGAGTCTTTATTTCGCGAAAAGCCCAATTGTCACTGCTGCCCAAATCAAAAAACTCTCCAACGACCTAACCGAAGCCAACGTCCAGCTCTGGGCCAAGGTCATCAGTCCGGCAGCAAGCGCCGTGGCGCAATGGACGATGAAGCGCAAGCTGATCGACGCCCGGCGCAACGAAGTGCTGGGCGATCTGTGCCGGCAGCTTGAACAGAAAATCGCCGCTGCCCGCAAGGCGCGGCCCAACCCCAAGGTCTTGGGCATCCGGCTGTCAGTTTTCGGGTTTTCGCGGGGGGCGACCAAGGCGCGGGTGTTTTCCAACTGGTTCCTCGACATGTGCGAAGCCGCATCCGGCAGTCATACGCTGGGCGGTCTGCCGGTCGATTTCGATTTTGTCGGCATTTTCGATACCGTGGCCTCGGTCGGGCTGGCGAACTCCTCGCTGGTGGCCGACGGGCATATGGAATGGGCCGATGCCGAGCGCAACCTGCGCATTCCGTCGGCGGTCAAGCGTTGTCTCCATCTGGTGTCGGCGCATGAGGTGCGCCGTTCCTTTCCGCTCGATTCGATTTCGGTAGGACAAAGCCTCTCCTCCCACTTCAAGGAAGTCGTCTACCCCGGCGTGCATTCGGATGTGGGCGGCGGCTACGAGCCGACCGAGCAGGGGCGCGGCACGGATATCAAGGGGCATGACATGTTGTCGCGGGTGGCCTTGGCGCAGATGTACCGGGAGGCGCGGCTGGCGAATGTGCCGCTCGACGTGAACGGTCAAGGTGTGGCGTCTGCAGCCAAGGAAGCCCTGACCGTGGCGCCGGCCACGACTGAAGCCTTCAACGGCTATATATCGGCCTGCAAGGTGAAGAGCGGCCGGCTGTCTCAGATCATGGACGAGCAAACCCGGCTTTATGTTCGCTGGCGTCGCCTGCGCCTTGAAAACATGGCATTGCTGCCCAGCGTTCAGCGCAGCAAGCCTCAGGATCGGACCGATATTCTCGAAGCCAACAAGGAATTGGCCGAAGAGGCCAAATTGTTGGGGGCGCCAGTCGTCGCTGCGGACTTGAGCGTATTCGACCCGCCGGTGGTGACGCTAATCAAGCTGGGGCGGCGTGCCAAGGATTCGTATGACAAACGCGGCATCGATGGCGCACACCACGAGGAATTCAAGCGCTTGAAGCCAGATTGGGATATGCCGGGGCACTTGCCCGATCCGGTTGCACGCCTGTTCGACGATTGGGTACATGACTCGCGTGCGTGGTTCAAACCGTTTGGCGACGACGATCATATCTGGGAGCGCAAGCAGCGGCAGCGGATGGCGCGCCTGGAGCAGCGGCAGAAAATGCGGGAGAAACTGGAACAGGCGAATAAAGCAACGCCGGGAATCCGGAACACGACTTTCGTTCCTCCGCTGACCGATTCGGAAAAGCGGGAACTGGAAACCTGGCAGAAGACCGGCCAGGTTCCGCCACAACCTTCCGGGCGTGAGCCATTTACGATGGGTGGGGGCTATTTGAGGTATCGCCGCGTTTATTACGGGTCGGATGCGAATATTGTTGCGATGTCCGCGCCAAGACAGCAGGCTGTTGCCTGACCCGGTCTACCACAAGCTCGACACCCGCCTTTCCGACGGCGGCCGGGCCGGGCGCAGCGGCCTTGTCCGCGCCGCGCAGAAACTCGGTAGCGATGGCGGTTTCGCCCGCTACCGCCTCACCGTCGTCCCCTGGATCTGGTTGCTCGGCCGAGGTCGGCACAATCGGGTATTCCAGGACAAGACCGTCGTCCAGATCGTCGAAGCCGTCTTTGCCGGCTACGCCGATATCGCCGCCTGGCAATGGACCGCCGAAGTCAGCGACTTCCTCGCCGACACCCGCCCCCGCAGCTACTGCGTGCAATACAACGAAAGCGACTACGCCTTCATCTCCCGGCTACTCGCCGAAGAAGGCCTCGGCTGGTGCGTTGACGAAGACAAGGAGGCCCCCGCCGGCCACCACCTGAGGCTCTTCGCCGACAACCAACGCTTTCCCGAAGACCCCCTCTCGCAATCCGCCAACGGTGGACTAGGTCTTCGCTACCACCGTGCCGACTCCCAAGAAGAGCAGGACGCCATCGTCGCCTTCGGCCAACAACGGCGGCTGACCAGCAACCACATCACGGCGATCAGCTACGACTACAAAGCCAAGAAAAGCGTCACCCTCGGCATCCCCGGCAATCAACCGGCTGGCGGCAAGAACGCCCCCTCCCTCGAAAGCCACGACGACCCCGGCCTCTACGCCTGGGCCACCGCCAGCGAAGCCGAACGCTACGGCCGGCTCGCCATGGAATCCCGCGAAGCCCGGCAAAGCGGCTGGCTGGCCCGGAGCACCGTACGTACCCTGCGCCCTGGCACCTACTTCGACCTCATCGGCGTGCCGCACGATCCGGCCAATCCGAAGGCCGAACACCAATACCTTGCCACCGACATCACCCATGTCGGCATCAACAACCTCAGCGGCGAAGCCATTGCCGCCATCGCCCAGCGCCTGGGGCAAGGCCATCTGAACACCGACGGCGAAGGGCTGTCCACGGGAGACTGCCTCACCCCCATCAGCGCCCCCGGCGAACTCCCGGCCGAACTCCTGAAACTGGCCGTCGAACGCGGCTACGGCAACTGCTTCGACGGCCACGCTTCGCAAAGGCAAGCGCCAGATAGCTGGCTGGGCGAGGAATTGCTGGATTCCGGCAAGCGGGATGGCAAGGTCCGGCGTTATTTCGTCGCCGAAACACTGATTACCGAGCCTTCAAATATTAGCCGTCCAGTCATTGCAATCAACATGTCGGTAGGCGGGTGTCAGGACGAGCAGACGAACGCCTATCGCGATCCTTCCTTGACCAAAAAAGAGTCTCTTACATGCTGGGATGCGATTTTCGACAGCTTGCGTGCGCGCTAAGCAGCCGATAAACCTCTATTCGATTATCCGGCTCTTTCGGCCGCTATTCGAATAGGTTCAGCAGCGAATCCAGGCCACCGAAGTTGATTGCGACATCCGCCTTGGCGCGGGTTGCCGGCTTGGCGCGGAAGGCGACGGAGAGGCCGGCCTGGGCCATCATCATCAGGTCGTTGGCACCGTCGCCGCAGGCGATGACCTGTTCCTTGCGCAGCCCGAGTTCGTCGGTCAGGCGGGCGATGTGGCGGGCCTTGGCGGCGGCGTCGACGATGTCGCCGACGACCTTGCCGGTCAGCTTGCCGCCGGCGATTTCGAGTTCGTTGGAGGTGGCGAAGTCGAAGCCGAGCTCGATGCGTAGGCGCTCGGTGAAGTAGGTGAAACCGCCAGAGAGGATGGCGGTGCGCAGGCCGGCATTCTGGCAGGCTTCGAGCAGCTCGCGTGCGCCTTGTGAGAGGAGCAGGCGTTCGCCGTAAACACGGGCCAGGACGCGGGCGTCGAGGCCGGTGAGCAGGGCCAGGCGGCGGCGCAGACTTTCGCGGTAGTCGATTTCGCCGCGCATGGCGGCTTCGGTTACTTCCGAAACCTCGGCTTTCTTGCCGGCGAAGTCGGCGAGTTCGTCGATGCATTCGATGGTGATCAGCGTCGAGTCCATGTCGAAGCAGATCAGGCCGAAATCGGAGAGCTTCTTGCCCGGTTGGGCGAAGGCCCAGTCGAGCTTTTCGGCTTCGATCAGCGGGATCAGCGCATCGAATTCGGCGCTTCGGCTGGCGCCTTTCAGGCAGACCACTTGCGGCGGGCGCGGTTCGACGGCGGAGGCGCCGGTGGTGGATACGATACGTTCGAGCAGGAAGGTGGGCAGGGCGCCACCCTGGATAATCAGGTTCATTCGGATATCAGAAGTCGGATCGTTGCTGCATGGTTGCCTTGCGCTCGGCGGTATAGGTCCACCAGGGCCGGGCTACGTCGCCGCCCATGAAGCGGGTGATCGAGATGAAGGTGTCGAGCACACAGGGATCTTGCCGCTGCCCGGTAGCGATGCACAACTCGCCGTACAGCGCGTAGGGGTCGCGCCCCTTTAACTGGGCGGGTGCGTTGATGCCGAGCAGGTGCAAGTCTTTCGCCATGGCCCGGCCGATATTCGGCAAGTCGGTCAGGGTCTTGACGCGCTCGCGGACGACCTTGGCCGGGTTCATGGATGCGTCGATGTTAGGCCAGGCGTTCCGGCAGCACGTCGCGCAGCAGCACGGCGGCATCGCGGATCATCTTTTCGGTGGTTTCCCAGCCGACACAGCCGTCGGTGACCGAGCAGCCGTACTTGAGCTGGCTGAGGTCGGCCGGAATGGGCTGGTTGCCGGCTTCGATGTTCGACTCGATCATCACGCCGACCAGCGACTTGTTGCCCAAGCGAATCTGGTTGACCACGTCGGCCATGACCAGCGGCTGCAGTTCGGGCTTCTTGGAGCTGTTGGCGTGCGAGCAGTCGACAACGATGTTGGCCGGCAGCTTGGCCTTGACCAGGGCCTGTTCGGCGATGGAGACCGAGACGGTGTCGTAGTTGGGGCGGCCGTCGCCGCCGCGCAGTACGACGTGACCGTAGGCGTTGCCCTTGGTGCGGACGATGGCAACCTTGCCGGTACCGTTGATGCCGAGGAAGGAGTGCGGCCGGGACGACGACAGGATGGCGTTGACGGCCACGCTGAGATCGCCGTTAGTGGCGTTTTTGAAACCAACCGGGGTGGACAGGCCGGACGACATTTCGCGGTGGGTCTGCGATTCGGTGGTGCGGGCGCCGATGGCGGTCCAGGTGATCAGGTCGCCGTAATATTGCGGCGAAATCGGGTCGAGAGCCTCGGTGCCGGTGGGCAGGCCGAGTTCGTTGATCTGGAGCAGAAATTCGCGGGCCTTATGCATGCCGATATCGACGCGGAAGCTGTCGTCCATGAACGGGTCGTTGATGTAGCCCTTCCAGCCGACCGTGGTACGCGGTTTTTCGAAATAGACGCGCATGATGATCTGCAACACGTCGCCGACTTCATCGGACAGCGCCTTGAGCCGCCTGGCATAGTCCAAGCCGGCGACCGGGTCGTGGATGGAGCAGGGGCCGACGACCACGAAAACGCGCGGATCCTGGCGGTCGAGAATCTTGCGCAGCAGGTTGCGGCCATGGGTGACCGTCTGGGCAGCCTTGTCGGAAATCGGCAGCTTGGCGTGGATTTCCTCCGGGGTCGGCATGGCATCGAAGGCGCCTACGTTCAGGTTCTCGGTATTCTTGGTCATTTGGTCAGCTCGCGAATCATGTCTTTCACCGCCAACACCTTGTCGTTCAAGGTTGGGCAGTGACGTAAAAGAGAAATTTTATCCTGTCCGGCTAATTTATAGTTTCGGTTGTTCTGGATCAAATGAATAATCTTGATCGGCTCGATTGGCGGGTTTTTCGCGAACTCCGGGCCGAACTGCAGCGTGATCTGGTCGGCGGCGGCGTCCAGCTTCTGGATGAACAGCGGCTTGGCCATCAGGCGCAGGCGATGCGTGGCGAGCAGCGACTGGCCTTGCAGCGGCAACTCGCCGAAGCGGTCGATCAGCTCTTCCTGCATGGCGTCGATTTCTTCCGCCGTTTCACAGTTGGCCAGGCGTTTGTAGAGCGTCAGGCGTTCGTGGACATCCGGGCAGTAGGCGTCGGGCAACAGTGCCGGGGTGCGCAGGTTGATCTCGGTGCTGATGCCGAGCGGCTGCGTCAGGTCGATGTTGGCCAGGTTCTTGCCCTGCTTGAGGTGGGCGACAGCGCGGTTCAGCATGTCGGCGAAGACGTTGAAGCCGACTTCCTGCATGTCGCCGGCCTGGTTTTCGCCGAGCACCTCGCCGGCGCCACGGATTTCCAGGTCGTGCATGGCGAGGAAGAAGCCGGAGCCGAGCTCTTCCGACATCTGGATCGCTTCCAGACGTTGCTTGGCCTGCTTGGTCATCGCCTTTTCATCCTGCACCAGCAGGTAGGCATAGGCCTGGTGGTGCGAACGGCCGACGCGGCCGCGCAGCTGGTGCAGCTGGGCGAGGCCGAATTTCTCGGCGCGGTTGATCAGGATGGTGTTGGCGTGCGGGTTGTCGATGCCGGTTTCGATGATGGTCGTGCACAGCAGCAGGTTGGCGCGCTGGCTGGTGAAGTCGCGCATCACGCGCTCCAGCTCGCGCTCGTTCATCTGGCCGTGGCCGATGACGATGCGCGCTTCCGGCACCAGCTTTTCCAGCTTCTCGCGCATGTTCTCGATGGTGTCGACCTCGTTATGCAGGAAATACACCTGGCCGCCGCGCTTGAGCTCACGCAGCACGGCTTCGCGGATGATGCCGTCGGAGAACTTGGAGACGAAAGTCTTGATCGCCAGGCGCTTCTGCGGCGCGGTGGCGATCACCGAGAAGTCGCGCAGGCCCTCCATCGACATGGCCAGCGTACGCGGGATCGGCGTCGCGGTCAGCGTCAGCACATCCACCTCGGCGCGCATCGCCTTCAGCGTTTCCTTCTGGCGCACGCCAAAGCGGTGTTCCTCGTCGATGATGACGAGGCCCAGGCGGTCGAACTTGACCTCCTTGCCGATCAGCTTGTGCGTGCCGATGATGATGTCGATCTTGCCTTCGGCCAGCTCCTTCAAGGCCTGCGCCGATTCCTTGGCGGTCTTGAAGCGGGAGATTTCCGCCACCTTCACCGGCCAATCGGCAAAGCGGTCGACGAAGGTCTGGTAATGCTGCTCGCAGAGCAGCGTGGTCGGGCAGAGCACGGCCACCTGCTTGCCGCCAGCGACTGCGCAGAAGGCGGCGCGCAGCGCCACCTCGGTCTTGCCGAAGCCGACATCGCCGCAGACCAGGCGGTCCATCGGCTTGCCCGACTTCATGTCTTCGATCACGGCGGCAATGGCCTGTGCCTGATCGGCGGTTTCCTCGAAACCGAAGCCGTCGGCGAAAGCCTCATAATCGTTCGCCTCGAAAGCGAAGGCGTGGCCCTGGCGGGCGGCACGGGCGGCGTAGAGCGCCAGCAGTTCGGCAGCAGTGTCACGTGCCTGTTCGGCGGCCTTGCGCTTGGCTTTCTCCCATTGGCCGGAACCGAGGGTGTGCAGCGGCGCGGCATCCGGCTCGGCGCCGGAATAGCGCGAAATTACATGCAGCTGCGCTACCGGCACGAAGAGCTTGGCTTCGTTGGCGTAGTGCAGTTCGAGGAATTCCTGCTCGCCGGTGCCGAGGTCCATGCGCACCAGGCCTTGGTAGCGGCCGATGCCGTGGCTTTCATGCACCACCGGGTCGCCGACCTTGAGCTCGGTGAGGTCCTTCAGCCAGTTGTCGAAACCGGCCTTGCGCGCGGCTTCGCGCCGGGTGCGGCGCGGTGCGCCGGCGTAGAGCTCGGTTTCGGTAATGAAGGCAATGCCCGGCAGCGCAAAGCCCGTGTGCAGCGGGGCCACACCCAGGGCGAGCGGCGCACCGCCGGCGATAAAACCGGCGAAATCGGCGCTGGCTTCAATCTTGACGCCATGTTCGCCCAGCATGGCGGCCAGGGTTTCGCGCCGGCCGGCCGATTCGGCCAGCATCAGCACGCGGCCCTTGAAGTCGGCCAGGTGGTTTTTCAGCTTGTGCAGCGGGTCTTCCGCCCGGCGGTCGACGGCGATGTCGGGCAGGGCGGTTGTCGCGGCGTCAGCCTTGTTTTCCAGCACCAGCCGGCCGTAGCCCTTGGCGGCGGTGAAGAAGGCTTCGTCGGAAAGGAAGAGTTCTTCCGGCGGCAGCAGCGGGCGCGCCTTGTCGCCTTGCAGCAACGTGTAGCGCGAGCGCGTTTCCTTCCAGAAGGCGGCAATCGCCCCCGGCGCATCGCCGTGGGTGACGAAAACGGCATCCTTCGGCAAGTAGTCGAAAACGGTGGCCGTTTCTTCGAAGAAGAGCGGAATGTAGTACTCGATGCCGGCGCTGGCGATGCCTTGCGACACATCCTTATAGACGCCCGACTTGGCCGGGTCGCCCTCGAAGGCTTCGCGGAACTTCTGGCGGAAGCGCGTGCGGCCCTTGTCGTCCATCGGGAATTCGCGCGCCGGCAGCAGGCGCACTTCGGGCACCGGGTAGATGGTGCGCTGGGTATCGACGTCGAAGGTCTTGATGCTCTCGATCTCGTCGTCGAACAGGTCGAGCCGGTAAGGTACGGCCGAGCCCATCGGGAAGAGGTCGATCAGGCCACCGCGTATCGAGTATTCGCCGGGCGACACGACCTGGGTGATGTTGGCGTAGCCGGCCAGCGTGACCTGGCTGCGGAATTTCTCGGCGTCGATGCGCTCGCCCTTCTTGAAGGCGAAGGTGTAGGCCGCCATGAACTCGGGCGGGGCCAGTCGATAGACGGCGGTCGAGGCCGGCACCAGCAGGATGTCCAGTTCGCCCTGCATGGCCGCCCATAACGTCGCCAAGCGCTCGGAAACCAGGTCCTGGTGCGGCGAAAAAGTGTCGTAGGGCAGCGTTTCCCAATCCGGCAGCAGGCGCACGCGCAGGTTTGGCGCAAACCAGGGAATCTCGTCGAGCAGGCGCTGCGCGTCGGCCGCATTGGCGGTAACGACGGCGAGCAGCTTGCCGCTATTACGACCGGCGATTTCGGCCAGCGCCAATGCGTCGGAAGAACCGGCAAATGAAGGCAGGTCGATGCGGGCACCGGGCTTGGGCAGGGCGGGAAAAGAGAGCAGGTAGGACGAAGCGGACACTGCGAGGCGGATGGTGTTGCGGGGCTGGGATTATAGCCGCTTCGACCATGCCGGCCCGACCGTGTTCTGGGCTGGCCATGCTGGGCAGCGTCGCGCGCAGCTCTCCGCCGGGAGTGCGCACGATGGGGCGTTTAGCGAGCCGAGGTACTCCAGACCTCCTTGCAGGTGGCGATCTCCTCGTCGCTCATCACCGGCTTGATCTGGCAACGCGCTTCCCACGCCGCCTGGCGTTGCCGGCGTTCGAGCATGGCGAGTTCGCGGTTCTTCAGCGTTGCCGCGGCATCCTTCCGCTTTTGCTCTTCCTCGGCGCGGAGGGCGGCCTGTTCGAGCAGTTGGCGCCTCTTTTCTTCATCGGAGGCGATTTGCGCATTCCGGGCTGCGATGTTTTCTGCTTCCGCCTTGGCGCGGGCGGCTGCGCGTTCCTGGCGAATGCGTCGCAGGTTGGCATCGTCCTCGGTACCGACCGGGCTGCCGGCAATGTCATTGGCCGATGCACTGCCCGATTGGCTGTCGTCTGAGCGGTTGCGGGAGATCGAACTCCTGACTGCACTGCCGACATGGCTTTCGGCCGCGTGGCTGTCATTGCCGTGAGGGTGTGATCCTGATGACGCGTGGGAGTGCGAAGAATGGGATCGCCCCCTGGCATCGGCATCGAACGGAAGTGTGAGCGCAACAGCAACGATGGCTGGCAAAAGCCCCAGTTTTTTCATGTTATTCCCCTTGTTTCGTGCTTTTTGAATCGGCACATTTTATGTGATGGCTAAGAGCCGATAGCGGGCATATTTCACATCCGGATATGGCTCGAGAGACTGGCCTGTGTGGCAAATTCGCTGTTCGACGGTTTGTGCAGGTGGAATAATGTTCCTCGATATCTTCATCAAATACCTTGCCAAAGGGAGGAAGCATGTCCGCATTGCAGAGCAAGCTGTCGATTTCGCCGGAGGGTGAGTCGTTTTCCCTGCCGGAGCCCTCCGATTACGCTGCTGAATACGCGCGCGTCCGGACGCTCGCCGAGGCTGCGCGGGCGGCCGGCCAGGAGGTTGTCGTCGTCATGGGCGTAGGCTTCGTCGGTGCCGTGATGGCGGCCATCGTAGCCGACTGCGAGGGGGCAGACGGCAAGCCGAGCAAGTTCGTGATCGGCTGCCAACGCCCGTCGACGCGCTCCTACTGGAAGATTCCGCTGCTCAATCGCGGCGTTTCGCCGGTCAAGGCCGAGGATCCGCAGGTTGATGTCCTGATTGGCCGTTGCGTGCGCGACAAAAAGACGCTGACGGCGACCTACAACAGCCAGGTGCTCGATCTTGCCGACTGCGTGGTGATCGATGTGCAGTGCGACTTCCTGAAGCAAGAGCTGGGCAACATGAAAACCGGCGAATGCGACATGGCGGCACTGGAGGCGACCTTGAAAACGGTCGGCCAGCATATCCGGCCGGATTGTCTGGTGCTGATCGAGACCACCGTGGCGCCGGGAACGACGGAATTCGTTGCCTGGCCCATCCTGAAGAAGGCCTTTGCCAACCGTGGCATCGCGTCGGTTCCGTTGCTGGCGCACTCGTACGAGCGGGTGATGCCGGGCCGGGACTACGTGGCGAGCATTCGCGATTTCTGGCGTGTCTGTGCGGGGTGCGATGCGGCGGCCCGGGCGCGGGTGGAGAAGTTTCTGCACGAGGTGCTCAATACCGAGAAGTTCCCGCTGACCGTGATGGATCGGCCGATCGAGTCGGAAACCGCCAAGATCGTCGAGAACAGCTACCGGGCGACCATCCTGGCCTACCTTCACGAGTGGTCCTTGTTCGCCGAGCGCAACGGGGTCGATCTGATCAAGGTGGTCGATGCGATCAAGATGCGACCGACGCACAGCAACATGATTTTCCCCGGCCCCGGTGTCGGCGGTTACTGCCTGCCGAAAGATGGCGGGCTGGGCTATTGGGCGTACAAGCATATCCTTGGTTTCGAGGACGGCGACAAGGTGTTCCGCATTACGCCGACGGCGGTCGATATCAACGACACGCGTGCGCTGCATGTCGCCGAATTGACCCGCGATGCGTTGCGCAACATGGACCGCTACATTGCCGCCTCGCAGGTGCTGATCGCCGGCGCATCGTATCGCCAGGATGTCGGCGATACCCGTTACAGCGGTTCCGAACTGGTTGTCCGCAAGCTCACCGAAATGGGCGCCGAGATGCGGGCCCATGACCCTTATGTCGATCAATGGTGGGAATTTGCGGAGCAGGATGCTTACCCATCCTCAGGGCTGTCGTGGAAGCGCTTCTTCCGCAACCAGGACGAACTCTCGTCACTTACCGTCGAGCGCGACCTGGCGCAGGCGCTGAAGGGCGTCGATGCGCTGATCCTGGCCGTACCGCACGATGCCTACCGCCAGTTGACGCCCGAGCAGGTGGTGGCGTGGGCTGGCAAGCCGATTGCCGTGGTCGACTGTTTCGGCATGCTCGACGACGCGACGATCGCCCATTATTTCGAGCTGGGCTGTGAGGTGAAAGGCCTGGGGCGCGGCCATATCCAGCGGATCAAGCAGGCTTGCCGCAGAGGCTGAGGGCAGGTTTAACGCAAAGACGAAGCCCCCGGGGACGGGGGCTTGTTGTTTGGCGGCAAGAAAAATTGTTTCTCGCGACTACAGGATGCCCAGCACGTTTTCCGGCGGTCGGCCGATGGCGGCTTTCTCGCCATTGATCACGATGGGCCGTTCGATCAGGCGGGGATGGGCTGCCATCGCGGCAATCAGGGCATCCTGATCCAGTGCCGGGTCGTCGAGTCCCAGTTCCGCGTATTCGGCCTCGTTCTTGCGCATCAGTTTGCGGGCGTCGTCAAACCCCAGGCGGGCGAGCAGGGTTTTCAGTTCTGCTGGCGAAGGGGCTTGTTCGAGATAGGCGATCACGGTCGGCGCAATGCCTTTTTCCTGTAGCAACGACAAGGTTGCGCGGCTTTTCGAGCAGCGCGGATTGTGGAAGATCGTGACGGTCATGGATGGCCTCACATGCCGAGCGAATTGAGCAGGTCGTCGTGATC